>JAUNCY010000022.1 GCA_030526325.1 Bacillota bacterium | reverse complement strand
CGGGCCTCGTCTTTAGCCATTTCGTGAACTGTGTCATGAATAGCATCGAGGTTCTGCTGTTTTGCCATAGTTGCAAGAGCTTTCTTTCCTGCGCATGCGCCTGCTTCTGCATCAACTCTCATTTCGAGGTTTTTCTTTGTGGAATCTGTTACAACTTCGCCTAAAAGTTCAGCAAATTTTGCAGCGTGTTCTGCTTCTTCCCAAGCAGCCTTTTCCCAGTAGAGACCGATTTCAGGATATCCTTCTCTGTGAGCAACTCTTGCCATAGCGAGATACATACCAACTTCTGTACATTCTCCCATGTAGTTGTCTCTGAGGCCCTGAATGATTTCAGGATCCACACCCTGTGCTACGCCAACAACGTGCTGGTCTGCCCATTCGATTCCGCCTTCTGCTTTTACGAATTTTTCTGCAGGAACTTTACACTGAGGGCACTGTGCCGGTGGTTCCGGTCCTTCATATGTATATCCGCATACTGAACATGTCCATTTCATAACTATATCCTCCTGTTTTGAATTTTGTTTTTTGTTATTCTACCACAAAAAACATTTTACAAAAACAGAATAATCACTTTTTTTTAAAATATATTCAAATCATTTACTGTGTTTCGGCGGTTTATCATAATTTATCTGATACGGCTATATTTTGCTGAAAATCTCATTAACATATTTACTTTTTCTCATATATTATTTAATATATTACACATATCAACCCACTTCGAAAAGAGGCGAAAAAATGAATTCAATATCATCGGGAACAGGAAAATCCCGCAGCCTGCTTCCGTATTACGGGGCTCTTATTTTATGCATATTCATCTGGGCCACGGTTCCTATTGCCACAAAAGCAGGAATCGACAGCTTCGGCCCGATTACATTTGCCTGGATAAGAGGCTTCACAGGTTTTCTTCTGGTACTTCCCTTTGCAGTAAAACGAGGAATGAAAATCAGAAACATGTTCACTCCGAGAGCCATGTTCTACGGCCTTATGGCTTTCGTGCTCAACACCATGCTCATGACTGTGGGAATGCAGTGGTGCTCCGCAAATGTTTCTTCGATACTTCAGGCAACAATGCCGGTATTTATGCTTATAGGAGGCGTGCTTTTCCTGTCTGAAAAACTGACATTGTGGAAAGGTCTGGGCGCAGTCACGGCAACTGCCGGGATAGTAATAACCTGTCTGGGCGGATCTATCATTGACGAAAACACCACGCTGTCGGGAATCCTTATAGTTGCAACCGCTCCTCTTACATGGACCGTCTACAGTATATATATGAAGAAAAAGGATTCAGGAACCGATCCGGTTATAATAACCGCGTATCTTCTGGGCTGCGGAAGCCTGCTGAGTCTGCCTCTTCTTTTCGGAGAACTGGCTTTTGTTACCGGTTTTCCCGATGCCTCGGCCGGTGCATGGATGGTGAGTGTTTACGCCGGATTTGTCTGTCTGGGTATAGGAAATCTCATGTGGAATATAGGCGTAAGCAATATAGACGCGTCAATAACCGGCCTGTTCTACAACACCTGCCCTATAATAGGGGTTATACTTTCCATCTTTTACGGTGAAACAGTTTCTCTTCTTCAGGCGGGGGGCTGCGCTGTTGTTATCATAGGAGTACTTCTCGGAATGAAGGATGAGCTTAAACCCAAAAAAGTGCCCGCCCTGCAGGACTGATTCTGTTTACAGCACCGCAGACCGATTCTGTTTGCGGCACTGCAAAACCCCAAAACAGTAATTACCGAAAACAAAATACCGGCTGTACACCGGTATTTTATTTACTTTATGTATGATGTAATTGATTTTTTTCAAGTTATACGTTGAATCTGAACAGAATAACATCTCCGTCTTTAACCACGTATTCCTTGCCTTCTGATCTCACAAGACCTTTTTCTTTTGCAGCCGCTATGCTTCCGCAGGCGATAAGATCGTCATAAGCAACGGTTTCCGCTCTTATGAAGCCTCTTTCAAAATCGGAATGAATCTTTCCTGCAGCTCCCGGCGCTTTTGTTCCCTTCTTAATAGTCCAGGCTCTTACCTCCGGTTCTCCTGCAGTAAGGAATGAAATCAGGTCAAGAAGACTGTATGAAGCCTTAATCAGCTTGTCAAGTCCGGATTCTGTTATTCCCAGTTCCTCAAGAAATACCGTTTTTTCCTCTTCATCGAGTTCTGTAAGCTCCGCCTCTAGCTTTGCACAGATTACAGCCACTTCTGAATTTTCCGTTGCAGCAAAATCCCTGACCTCCTGAACAAGAGGATTATCTGTATCGCCCGAAGCTTCTTCCTCGGAAACGTTTGCCGCATATATAACCGGCTTGAAGGACAGCAGGCATAAGGATTTGACAAAAGCTCTCTCCTCATCCGTAAGCTCCATGGTTCTTGCGGACAGCCCCTGCTCAAGAGTCTCTTTTACCTTGTTTAAAATATCCAGTTCCGCCTGAAGGCCCTTGTCGCCTTTCAGATTCTTTGTGGTTTTCTGGATTCTTCTCTCCACAAGCTCTAAATCTGAAATTATCAGTTCTAAATTTATTGTTTCTATGTCCTTAAGCGGACCGATTTTTCCGTCAACATGGACAACATTTTCATCTTCGAAGCATCTTACCACATGAACAATCGCTTCAACCTCTCTGATATGGGACAGGAACTGGTTTCCGAGCCCCTCGCCTTTAGATGCGCCTTTTACAAGACCTGCAATATCATAAAATTCAATAGTTGTATATATTGTTCTCTTGGAATTATACATTTCATGGAGAACCTTGAGTCTTTCATCCGGAACCTGAACCACCCCGACGTTCGGTTCAATAGTACAGAACGGATAATTCTCCGCCTGAGCTCCGGCTTTTGTTATTGCATTAAAAAGAGTACTTTTGCCTACATTAGGCAAGCCTACCATACCTAATTTCATCTTACTTTTTTCTCCTTCATTTTCAGCGTTTATAAAGGGCTCAGCATGTTCTTCTACGCCATTTTACGCCATTTTTTCATCAGCCGCTCACTTCCGGCCGACAACAGGCTTTAATGATCTGTTAAACAAATTGCCCGATATTGTCATTAACTTCTGAATATATCAGAGGTTATTGCATGATTATTCATTGATAAAACTTATCGTTTCATTATATCAGATACAGCAGACAGACTCAACCGCTTTGACTTTCGATATTTCACAGGTATCCGGCATTTTGCTGCCCGGCCTCGGCGTTTACTGAAATATCTCTATCATGGTTTCCATCAGTTCAGATACATTTATCGGTTTTCCCACATGGCCGTTCATTCCAGAAGCATAGGCCTTTTTGCGGTCCTCTTCCATAGAATTAGCCGTAAAGGCAACGATAGGAATCTGGGATCGTCTTCCTTCAAGCTTTCTTATCCTTTGCGCCGCTTCATATCCATCCATTACAGGCATCTGGATATCCATAAGTATTATATCGTAATAATCCTCCGGTTTTTCTTCAACGGCCTCAACCGCTTTCATACCGTCGGAAACGCGTTCACATACAAGGCCTGCGTCAGACAGAAGCAGAATAGCAATCTCTGCATTAAGATCATTGTCTTCAGCCATAAGAACCCGTCTGTCTCTGAGAAATTTTCCGTCGGCACCGGCTTGCCGTTCTCCCAGTTCCATCAGTTCTTTTTCTCCCACAATTCTATGAGAATGGATTACTGTCACCGTTGTTCCTTTATCCGGTGCACTTTCAACCGATATGCTGCCTCCCATAAGTTCCACCAGCTTTTTTGCTACAGGCAGTCCTAAACCGGCTCCGAATATCCCGGATGAAGTTGTATTTTTTTCTCTGGAAAAGCTCTCAAAAGCATAAGGAAGAAACTCCGGACTGATGCCGATGCCCGTGTCTGAAATTACGGTTTTAAATGAAGCATATCCCTCTTTTTCCGAAGGGATCTCCTCCAGATCTATATGAAGGCTTCCTCCGGCAGGCGTGTATTTTAAGGAATTGCTTATAAGATTCAAATAAATTACCCTTAGTTTCATAGAATCGCACATAATATAATTATGCTCAATATTTATTGACTTGGTATAATTGATCTTTCTTTCTATTGCGTTTCCTTGAACAACCGCTCCGATCATATCAATAAACCGCTCCGCATTGCACAGGGAATTCTGAAGCACCTCAGTACCTTTATCAAGGCTGGACAGTTCAATTGCGTTGTTCAGGAAAAACAGCAGAAATCTGCTGGAATCCATAAGCCTGGACAGATATTTTTTTGTCTTGTCGTCTCCGCTGAAATTCATCTGAAGCAGTTCCGAGTATCCAAGAATAGCGTTCATAGGCGTACGCAGATCGTGAGACAGGTTGAACAGGAACTGCGATTTGGCGCGAACTCCCTCCTCCGCTTTTTTCACGTAATCCATAAGCGCATGCATTTCAGTTGCATCCACATAGGTTGTATATACCGTTCTTCTGCCGTTCGGCGAATATATTATCTTCGTTTTGGCAATCAGATAGCTCTCATTCGCTTTGCCTTCATTAATTATGCACTCATAATCCACAGATGAGTCTTCCGTGCGAAGCCTCTTTAATTTTTCGAGATATTCAGGCTTTGGATATGATATCCTGCCTATAACATCAGCGATATTCTTCCTGATATCTTCAATGGTTTCACATTCGAATATTCTCAGAGTTTCAGCATTGGCCGCCACAATCTGATATCCGGGAAAAGAATATGCAAATACACCGCATGACTGGATATCCATAAGGTCTTTATAGAATATCTCCCTTTCTTCAAACGGTCTGTCCTTTTTCTCTCCCGACGCGGTAAAAACTTCATTTTCAACCTCGGTGATAGCCCTACCTACAACGAATACCCTGATATGTCCGCTCTCATCGTCTTCATAAATAAAATGCAGAACACGATAATATGAATTAGTAACAGGATAAAGAAGATTTATTTCCCGTCTTGTTCTTCCAGACAGATAATCATCCATAAGAATCTCTGCAGAAAGCATCTTTATATCAGAATTTAAAAACATACGGCATTTTATTTCTCCGTCGAAATAAAAACCTGACAGCTCATTAAATTTGCACGGCGAAACAAGGCCGGCCTTTTGAGTATAATTTATTCCGTTCGAGCCGATAATATCCGCTTCGACTATTCCGGTTGTCAGATCAAATTCAAACGAAAAAGCCGCGTTATCCGAAAGAGCCTTTACTATTCTTTGTGTATTCATATTATCCCCCTCATATAAAAACAATCTTTACATAAGCTCCGTCGCTCGTATTATAATACTTTATTCTTAATTTTTCGTATAAATTTTTTCTCAAAAAACAAATTGGCAGAAACTGCTTCTGAAAAGCAGAGCGCGGCCTCTAACGGTCACGCTCTTCTCCGCTGTTCTATATATTTAAAATTATATCTTATCATCGCCGGTGCTGCCGGACAGCATCCTACATAAAGTATCATTTAGAACCTGAACCTGAATAGGTTTTGCAATATGCCCGTTCATTCCTACCTCAAAATCCTTCCGGAGGTCTTATTCCGGCATATTAATCACGCAGTCATTTAGATTGGAAAGGAAATCTCCCCCTCTATCTCAAAATACCGTTGAGAGTGTCCATCAGCATGTCAATGTCAATCGGCTTTGCAATGAACCCGTTCATGCCCGCTTCAAATGCCAGTTTTTTGTCCTCGTCAAAGGCATTTGCCGTCATGGCAATGATAGGAATATTAGCCTTTATGACATCACCAAGCTTACGTATCTCTCTTGTCGCCGTAAATCCGTTCATTCTCGGCATCTGAACATCCATAAGAATAAGGTCGTAACAGCCGGAATCAGCCGCCGCCACAGTTTCCAAAGCCTCTATACCGTCACATACAACATCAACCACGAAGCCGGCTTCTTTAAGAATTTCTGCCGCAATTTCCTGGTTGAGTTCGTTGTCCTCAACAAGCAGAATCTTCTTTCCCGAAAAATCGACCTTTTCAATATCCTCTGTTTCTATTTCTATCCTTACCGGTCTGGTCAGCACCTCCCGCAGTTCTGACATAAACAGCGGTTTCATTACGAACGCGGTTACTCCCGCTTCTCTTGCCTCTTTTTCAATATCTGACCAGTCATATGCCGTCAGAATAATAATAGGTGCGCTGTCGCCTATCACTTTTCGTATACGTCTGACCGTCTCAACGCCGTTCATATCCGGCATAAGCCAGTCAATAATATATACTTTGAATTCATCCTTTTCCTCAAAAGCCTCTTTTGCTCTGACGACGGCCTCCTTTCCCGAGGCAGTCCAGTCGGCCCGCATTCCTATATGCTTCAGCATTTTGCTTACGCTCATACAGGTATCGGTATCATCATCCGCCACAAGGGCGCGGGCTCCCAGCAGTTCGGGAATAGGTTCATATTTGACAATCGAACCCGATAGCTTGCAGTCTAAAGTTACCAGAAATTCCGAGCCCTTTCCTTCAGCACTTTTAACGCTTATGGTTCCGCCCATCATATCAAGTATATTTTTTGTTATTGCCATTCCCAGGCCGGTTCCCTGAATCCCACTGACAGTTGTGCTCTGCTCTCTGGTAAAGGATTCGAAAATATGCTTCTGAAACTCCTCTGACATTCCTATGCCGTTGTCCTTTACCCGGAATTCAAAGGTTGTGTACCCGCTTCGGGCGCAGGCTTTCTCAAGAACCCTTATGCTGATAGTCCCCCCTACCTGAGTGAACTTTATGGCATTCCCCACAATATTAAGCAGCACCTGGTTGAGACGAAGCTTGTCCGTTATAATATCCTCATGCATAATATCCTGAGTATCTATGAAAAGATCCTGCTGCTTTGCGGCAATATTTGACTGTATAATAGTCCTGAGATCATGAAGCACATCGGGCAGATGAACCTCTTTCTCTTCTATTTTTACCTGACCGCTCTCAATCCGGCTCATGTCCAGAACATCATTTATCAGACTTAAAAGATGGCTGCTGGATATGGAAATCTTTTTCAGGTAATCCCGGATTATTTCTGTATTTTCCAGATGTGAAGCCGCCAGCGCCGTATAGCCGATGATGGCGTTCATGGGAGTACGGATATCATGGGACATGTTGTTCAGGAACGCAGTCTTTGCCCTGTTGGCATGCTCTGCAGCCGCCAAAGCATCAATAAGGGCCTTCCTCTGTTTTTCTTTTTCCCTCTCTTCATCGTCAACATTCAGAAATGCAAACGCAATACTAAAGTTTTCATCCTCCGGCTCTGAGAATTTGATAAGAACAAGTTCAAGCCAGATATATTTTCCGTTTCTCGCAATATGAAGAAATCTGCATGAGTGTCTTTTTTTATCTTTCAGAATTTCTCTGACATTGCTTTCACAGGCATATCTGAGCATTTCATCTCTGTATTCCGGATGAGTATATTCAATAATATTCTTTTTATAGATTTCAAAAAATCTCTCCGCACTGTTCCCGAGGTCTCCCGGAAATTCCTTTGTTCCCTCCATACCCGAATACCTGATATACTCATTTTCAGAAAAATTGATAAAATAGAGAGCGGAGTACTGGCTGGCAAGACCTTCTATCTTTCTCATATCCTCTGCCAGAAGCTTCTTATGCTCTGCGTCTCTGCTGTGGAATTCATCTCTGATGCTCTGATCGATGATATACGTGACAGCCATCAAATCACTGCTGTCCGCGTCACGATACATAATCAGATGATGTTCCGCCAGCATTTGTCTGCCTAATACATCCTTCGTCCTGTAACGTTGAACAAGATGATCTTCGCCTTTCTCAAAGCATTCTTTCAAATGATTAATATCTAAAAATTCAAAGAAATCCTTTTTATATTCATCAGAGAGTTTATTTCCGAAATACTCGACTGCATCCGTGTACCTGCAGTCCCCGGAAAATCCTATAATCTCGTTGATGTTATATTCCACGCCTTCAACAACCTGAAATATCGTACCGGGTATGATGTTCCGTGTAATGTTTAGGTTATAATAAACGCCTGCACTTGCGGAAAGCGCATGTTCTATTATTTCTGTTTTTTTCCTGTATGCTGCCAGCTGACGTTCTAACGCTTCTGTACTCATTGTTAAACCTCCGAGTCTTTCTGTGTGCTGTTCTCCCTGTTACCAGCCTCTGTTTTAATTATTCTTTTACTCAATTCATTGTTTTGATTTCAGTATATCTGTCAAAGCCCGCATGAGTTCATCCACCTTTATAGGCTTTGCTATGTGATGGTTCATTCCTGCAGCAAAGGCATTTTTCCTGTCCTCTTCAAAAGCATTGGCAGTCATCGCCACAATGGTAATATTCGCCTTTTTCGGATCCGACAGCTTCCGTATTGTTCTGGCAGCTTTGTACCCGTCCATATTAGGCATCTGAATATCCATAAGAATAAGATCGTAATAACCTGCTTCGGCTTTTTCCATCATATCTACGCAAATGATGCCGTCTTCGGCATGGTCAACCGAGAATCCGGATTCCTCGAGAATTGTTACCGCTATTTCAGCATTAAGCTCATTGTCCTCTGCCAGCAGAATCCTTTTTCCTTTAAAGAAGCTTTCATCATATCCGGAGGCTTTTTCAATTACCTTAAGAGTATCCTCTGTATGGGCAATTCTGTGGGGAAGCGTTACCGTAATCTTTGTCCCTTTTCCCGCTTTGCTTTCCACCTCTATAGTTCCCTGCATAAGGTCGACAAGCTTCTTAACAATAGGCATTCCCAGGCCTGTACCGTTAAGCCTGGTTTCTGTACTGGAGCGCTCACGGGTGAACTCTTCAAACAGATGGGGCAGAAATTCCTCGGACATGCCGATGCCTGTATCTTCTATTACGGTCCTGTATATCGCATATCCCGGTCTGTCTGACGGAATCTCCGTCAGATTCATGCTTACCTTTCCGCCGGGCGGGGTATACTTCCAGGCATTGCTGAGAATGTTCAGGAAAATTTCCCTGAGCTTGGTTTCGTCACAAAAGACGTTCGAATGCTCAATCCTGTTTTCCCTGGTAAACTCAATTCCCTTTTCCTTCATCTGGGAATCGAACAGCGAAAACAGAGTATCATTGAATTCATGAGCATCCCAATATGTTTCATCCAGATTCACTTTTCCGCTTTCTATGCTTGCCATCTCCAGGACATTGTTTATCAGCGAAAGCAGAAAATCGTTTGATGTCTGAATTTTATTTATATAATTTTGGGCAAGTTCCCTGTCATCCAGATGCTTTTCCAGAAGCTCCGTAAAACCTATGATAGCATTCATCGGTGTTCTGATATCATGTGACATGTTGAAAAGAAATGCCGATTTTGCAGCACTGGAGGCATTGGCAATTTCAAGCTGAGCTTTTGTATCAGCTTTTTCATGGGCCTCGGTCACATCCCGCCCAAGGATATTTATTATAGGTTCGCCCTTTTCGTCATATCCGGCAAACACGTTGATTTCATGCCATTCAACGCTTCCATTATGATGCATAGGGAATTCTTCGGTACCCAGATAGCCGGTTCTATCGCTTCGTCCTCTGTAATTATCAAGGCTCATGAGGTTTACCGCCCGCTGTAAATATTCTTCGTCAATATCATCCAGTATTTTATTATATACAACCTCATAATCGTCAGTTGCCGTTATTACCGACAGCACATCCGAAAGACCGGTGCCTGTAATCAGTGTATATTTCCCGGTATTTACATTGATTGTCATATTAAAGCTGTACAGCATCTTCGTAACTCCGGATAAGAGCTGGTCTCTTGCGGCAGCTGCCCTGAGTTCGTTTTCCCTTCTCTCCTGAGCTTCATGTGTTTCCGTAATTTCTCTTCCCAGAATATTTGCTGTGGGGTTTCCTTCTTCATCAACTCCCATAAAGGCGTTGACTTCAAACCACCCGATTCCGCTTTCTGTTCGCGCCGCGTACTCTATCTGTCCGATATGCCCTTTAAGATGCTGCTGCGCTCTCAGTGCATTCAGAGAAAAACGCCTGTTCATCTCCTCCGGATATTCCGGCAAGGCTTTTTCCAGCAGATACTCACATGCTTTTTCGTAATCATCTGTACGGGAAAAATGCCGAATGATTTCGTCCATTCCGGTACCGATAATCAGACTGTATTTTCCTGTGTTCAGATTTACTGTTGCGTTATAACTGTACAGAGTCTTGGTAATGTCGGAAAGAATCTGATCCTTGGCAGCGGATGCCTTCAGTTCCCTCTCTTTTGCCGCCTGCTGTTCATGGGCTTCTGTAATGTCACGGCCCAGGATATTTGCTACCGGCACTCCGTCTTCATTTGTTCCGATAAACAGGTTTGCCTCTGCCCATCGGTCTCCTTCTTCTCCCTCAACTCTGTATGAAACCGAACCTATGTAGCCTGTAATTTTTGATTTTTCTTTTAACGCTTTGACACTGATGAGGTCTCCCAGTGCTTTTTTGTGTTCAGGCGCAATATTTTTTAAAAGCTTTGCGCTTAAAAGAACATAGTCATCATCCTGCTGCATTATTTCCGTTATACGTTCCATACCGGTTCCTGTAATCAGAAAATATTTCCAGGTTTCAAGATTTATCGTAACGTTGTATCCGTAAAGCATCTTTGTTATTCCCGAAAGCAGCTGGTCACGGGCCATAGATGCTCTCTGCTGATTTTCGCGCTGTTCTATACGCTTGTGGGCTTCCGTAATATCTCTTCCCAGAATGTTGGCCACCGGTTCTCCCGTTTCATCGGAACTGATAAACACGTTTACCTCGTGCCATTCCTCTCCGTTGTCTGTATATGCTCCGTATTCCAGATTTCCTATGAATCCGTTGGCGTTGGTTCTTGCGCGAAGCGATTCGATTCCGGCAAGAGCCGCAAACTGTGGTACATGCTCCGGATTAAGATATTTTATCTTCTGATTATATGCGGTTTCGTAATCATCCGTGGATTTAAATATCTCCATGAAACGAGTCATTCCCGTTCCGATAATCATACTGTACTTTCCTGTTCTGAGATTGAGAGTCAGGTTGTAGCTGTACAGCATTTTTGTTATTTCGGAAAGAATCTGGTTCTTTGCCGCTGCCGCCCTCAGTTCCTTTTCGTTCTTTTCCTGGGCATTGTGCGCTTCTGTAATGTCACGACCCAGAATATTGGCTACTCTGGTTCCGTCTTCTTCTGTATCTATAAACACATTTATTTCGTGCCACTCATATTCGAAATCTCCGGGATAGAGTACAGGATACTCAAGAGATCCCCTGAACCCGTTCTCCGACGGATTTGCTTTTGCGGACTCAAAATCCACCAACTCATTAAACCGTTTAATATAAGCGGGATGAATTACACTGTCATTAAAACTCTTCAGTTCACTCTGGTGAGTATGCTTCATATACACATCAACGGTGCGCTCCATACCCGTACCGGTAATCAGAGTATAACTGTCAGTATGCAGATTAACTGTGAGATTATAGCTGTACATAATCCTTGTAATCTGCGACAGAACTCTGTCTTTTTTTGCCGGTTCTCTTTTAAGTTCATTCTTGGCCTGCCAGACAGAATAGCTGTTCTGTATAAAGAAACGCAGTGTTTCTTTAAGCAGCTCATATGCTCCCTGCATTTCCCTGTACGACTTTTTGCGAACACGTGAGAGCATATCCCTGACCTTATCCGCATCGATTCCCAGTCCGGTTGTCTTCTTTATTATTTCTTCCTCGTCCTGTTCGTCGGAAAGAGCCTGTCCTGCCAGCACCTTGCCCAGAATCCTCCCGTCCGGCAAAACAATAGGTATTGCAAAATCGCAAAATCCTACCGGACATACATATATCCCTTCATTGTTTTCCTTCATGGCCGATTCACAGCCTTTCACTCCCTCTTCGCTGGAATGAATCATTTCGCAGAATTCCGTCATTCCGAAAGATTCTGAAATTCTGACTCCTTCATTGTTTACAACGACAGCTGACATACCGCTGCTCTTTGACCAGTTGTCCAGCAGCTTATAGAACTGGTTCATGTCACAAAACGTCTGAAAAGTCAGACCAATTTCTTCGTTCATTTCGGTTTCAATATCACGGTTACGGTTCATCGTGAGTTCTCCTATTCTCATTGGTCTGTTTCTGTAAAAATCTACCTCTGTTTTTTTCTTCTAATACTCGGTTTGATCAGATTATAGATTTTTCCGAATAAATGTGTTTTTATTAAAAAGTGCAAAAATCCAATATAAATATATCAAATTTCCAAATCAAATACAACAAGTCGCACCAATAAAACAAGTGCGGCGCTTCAATAAAACAGCCGGTCTGTTTATCCCCGCAACAGACCGGCTTCACACCGCAAATCCTCCAAAAAGCTGTATTGCCTTATACAGCGTAAATATATTCAATATAATAAGGGCAGGCATTCCCAGCATGAAATACCAGTGTCTGGTTTTATGCCTGAACAGAAGCATTCCTGTAAATACTCCTGCTGCGCCCCATAATAGCCCGGTAAGAAAAAGGCTTTTCTCAGGAATCCGCCATCTTCCCTTTATCGCTGCCCGTTTGTCTTTGCCGCAGAGAATAAATCCCGCGAGATTCATAACAGCGAAAATTATCAGAATTATCTTTATCTCTATTGCACTCTACCTCTTTTCTGCAGCATTTTCACAAAGCTGTTATCATCAGCTTCTGCCAAAGTTATACTTCAGCGCCTTCCTTTTGCGTTTTTTCTTCCGTTTCCTCCCGTATTTCCGAAACGGACGGTTTCTCCGGAATTCTTTGCTCCTTTTTCAGGCTTCGAAGCCTTGTTTATCAGAGCCTGTATATCCGACGGATTAATCTTTTTATAGTGGCCCACCTTGAGATGACCCAGAGTCAAATCCCCTATAGCAGATCTGTGAAGTTCCATGACAGGGTGCCCAAGCGCCTCGCACATCTTTCTTATCTGCCGGTTCCGGCCTTCTCTGATTTTTATCTCCAGAACTGTGGAATTACTTCCCTGCTTTTCTATTTCCACAAGAGCAGGCGCAGTTTTTACTCCGTCAATTATGACTCCGCTTCTCAGTATATTTGCCTTGTAATGGCTGAGAATACCTTTCACCCTTACTTTATAGGTTTTGTAAACCTTGTTTTTAGGATGCATCATCAGATTTGAGAAATCCCCGTCATTGGTAAGAATTAAAAGTCCTGATGTGTTGTAATCCAGGCGTCCCACCGGGAACAGCCTCTCATCTATGTCCTCCAACAGGTCAAACACCGTAGGTCTTCCCGCATCGTCATTGGCACTGGTAATAAATCCCACAGGTTTATTCAGCATAATATAAACCGGCGGCTTTGAGGAAGGCCTTACTGTTCTCCCTTCAACCTCTACTACGTCGCCCTCATTCACTTGAGTACCGAACTCTGTAACCTCAAGTCCGTTTATTTTTACCTTTCCGCCGTTAATGAGTTCATCCGCTTTTCTTCTGGAACAAACCCCGGCAGCCGCAATATATTTATTTAATCTCATTTCTTCTCCTTCCGCAGCTTTCAGCCGGCTGCGCAGCCCGGTATTTTATTCCTGAACATATTCAACGATGTTCATAGCATGGTCTGATACTCTTTCAAGATTGCTTATGATATCGAGGAAAATCACGCCGCTTTCCATCCTGCATTCGTTCCGTGAAAGTCTGAGAATATGCCTGTCTCTGAGTTCAAGTTCCATAGCGTCAATCTGTTCCTCGTATGCAGTTACCTTTTCAAGAAGAAGTTTGTTTCCCGTAAGTGTTGCCTCCATAGCCCAGTCGTAGTTCTGCATAACCTTGTTGCTCATTTCTACAAGCTCTTCTTTAGCCATATCCGAAAACTGGATTCCGTCCCTCTTCATATTCTGAGCATATTCCGCAACGTTTTCCGCATGGTCACCCACTCTCTCAATATCGTTAATTGCATAAAGCAGGTTCTTGACAAGAGTGTGCTGATGCTCGTTAAGTTCCAGTTTGTTAATCTTAACCATATATTCCGTCAGCTGTTTCTGATATCGGTTAATTTTCTTTTCTGTCACAAATATCTCATCCAGTTTTTCATAATCATTGAAAATCAGAGAATTCAGAGCGGCTCTCAGATTGTTGCCCGCAAGTCTGCCCATTTCGACGATTTCCTTTGTGGTCATTTCAATAGCAAAAGATGGGGATTTCAGGATTCTGTCGTCCAGATGCAGCATAAGCTCGTCCGTTTCCTCAAACTCGTCATCGTCCTTTTCCTTGACAATGCGGCAGGCCATTTTAACAAGAAGATTGCCCATAGGGAACAGGAATACTGTATTAACCAGCTTAAAGGATGAATGGAAAACAGCAATTTTTACCGCATCCACAGTCATCCACGGAAGATCCGGCAGCATCATAAATACTATTGAAATTATTATTCCGAAAATCAGCACTCCGATACAGTTGAACAGGAGATTGATTACAGCAACTCTCTTTCCGTTTCTTGTTGAGCCCACACTGGAGATAAGAGCTGTAGTACATGAGCCTATGCATGCACCCAGACAGATATATACCGCAATATTTGCCGTAATCATTCCGTTCATTGCCAGAGACTGCAGAACACCTATTGATGCAGAAGAGCTCTGCATAATGCAGGTAACCAGAAATCCCACAAAAATTCCCAGGAACGGATTTGCGCCCAGAACTGTAATAGCTTTTACGAAAATCTCCGAATCCTGATACGGTTTAACCGCGTCTGACATCCATGTCAGACCCACGAAAAGTATTCCGATAGCGATAAGCAGTTCCCCCGCAACGTGTCTTCTCTGACTTTTCGAAAACATTACCATCATTGCCCCTATTCCTATAAGTATAGGTGCAAAGAAAGAAGGCTTCATCACCGCAAAAGTGTCTCCCAGCTGGGTTGCAGATACAATCCATGCAGTTGCTGTGGTTCCGACATTAGCCCCCATGATTACCCCGACAGACTGGGTGAGATTCATAATTCCGGCGTTTACCATACCTATTGCCATGACGCTGGTTGCTCCGGAGCTTTGAATTATCATAGTTACGAGTCCGCCTACCAAAACACCCATAAAGCGCTTGTTTGTCAAAACGCCCATCATATGCTGCATCCTGTCTCCTGCAAATTTCTGCAGACCTGCCGACATCATTTTCATGCCGTACAGGAACATTCCCAATCCGCCAAAGAATTTTACTATCATCGTTACGTCATCAAGAGTCATATGTATTATTCTTCCTTTTCTATTTTTATTTATATAACTGCCGCCTTTTGTCCTGCAAACTGTTCTGGAATATATTCTAAATCTGACGGGGACTAAAGTCTATAAATTTTTACTATTTATTCTCTATATTTTTTATGTTTGTTCAGATAATTCTCTGATTGTATATACCCTCCAGTTCCATCCGTCTGACTCTTTTTCGCACCTCGCCTCTGTCCGTTGTATACAGCCCTTTTTCCTGCATTCTTTCGAAAAACTCCGCTCCCGCAAAAGTGTATCTGGTTCTCATTCCTTCGTCGGTTTTTATTCTTTCGTTTGCATAGGAGATAAGGTCCCCGGCGGCCAGATTAACCGGAAGTTCAAGAGGCTTCAGGCCTTTCAGATACCTTGCACAGTTGTGTCCCGCAAGAGAACCGGTGGTTATGGCTTCGGTATGCCCTACAAACAGCCCCGACTTTTCACCTGCACACAGAAGGTTGTCGACATCCCTTACTTTCATAGCATTGTCTCTCTCAGTCACAGAAAGATATCGGATTGAATTTCCCTTTCCTCCGGCATACGGGTCCACGTATCTGGCATTTTCAAATCCCTCAACCTTTCTCAACTGCTCCAGAGGAAAAAAAGGAGTCATAAGCTTCGCGTGCCCGGTATCCAGCAGCACAATATTTTCTGCAAATTCATCCAGCGCATACTGCTGACACACCTTCATTTCCAGTTTGCCCCGGTTTATACATTCCTTTGGCAAAGGCACGATTTTAACTCCGTCTCTGTCCAGGGCGGTTCTTATCTCTTCACTTAATGAATTTTTATCCAGTTTGCAGGAGCCGCTGAAGGCTCCGAAGCCTCCGTCCTTTCTTCTTCCCATAATGTCCGGAATTCCGGCTCTCTGGGAAATACTTACTCTGGGCCCGAAGGCGGGACATCTCAGGATACACATGGAGCAGCCGTTTCCGTACTCGAGGCAGTTTCCCATAGGGCCGGTGGAACCGGTGCCCTCCATGAACACATCTCCTTCAATCAGGGTTCCATCGGCTAATTCTACGGAAGATATACTTTTCCCCTTCATTTCCACATCTACCGCTCTGCTCATCAGTCTTATCTCTATACCCATTTCCGCCAGAAGCCGTCTTATGTATGCTTCTATTTTCGTCACATCATACAGGCTGGCATGCTTATGCCCGGGGAAATCAACATTCACGTGTCTTGACAGACTGTCCGTGATTTCAAACACTTCGGATGCTCCCAGCGCAATATTCTCCTCCGCAGCGGTGAACCTGCCGTTGTTCCTCATTATTCCGCCCACATTTCCCAGTCCCAGCAGCATGTCGGTTTTTTCAAGAATCACAACCTCCGCGCCGGCCTTCTTTGCGCTTACGGCAGCGCTGCAGCCTGCCCAGCCTCCTCCTATAATAACCACTCTGTACATATAAACCCTCCGAATAACATTGATTCTGTTTTCCTTATATACAGAATATTTTTTAAGAAGCAAAATAGTGCATGGCAGTTTTCCCGATTTATTAAAAATTTCGTACTCTGCCCCTCCCTTTCGGTATTGCAGTTCTTCTTAAGGCTTGGGGCCTGTGCATGCCTTCACAACGAACCGGCAGCCCGTCATAAAAACAAATGCCCGGCCGTAAGGCCGGGCTGATTTAATTTTTTTATTCGTTTGGTACTAAAACCGCTTTGATTCTTCGTACTCCGGAGCTTGATGACTGTTCTTTCTTGATAACAAAAGTTCCAAGTTCTCCGGTGTGCTGTGCATGAGGACCGCCGCAGATTTCTCTTGAGAAATCTCCTATCGAATAGGTCTTAACTCTTTCACCGTATTTGCTTTCAAATACGCCGAAGAAGCCTCTTTCGTTCGCTTCAGCTAAAGGCATTTCCTCCATAACTACAGGCAAATCCTGTTTAATAACATCATTTACCAGAGCTTCAACCTCTTTAAGTTCATCCTTTGTTACAGGGCGAGGGAATGAAAAGTCGAATCTGAGTCTTTCTGCAGTGATATTTGAACCCTTCTGGGCAATGTTTTCATCATTAAGCACCTTCTGAAGTGCAGCCTGAAGCAGATGGGTTGCTGTATGAAGCTTAACTGTTTCTGCCTGGTTGTCCGCAAGACCTGCAGCAAATTTACCTTCTGCCCCTGCCTTACTCTTGCTCTGATGCTCTGCAAAGGCTTTTTCGTAGCCTTCTTTGTCTATTTCGAGACCCTTTTCCTTAGCCATTTCCTCTGTAATCTCAAGAGGGAAACCGTATGTGTCGTAGAGATGGAATACAGTTATTCCGTCGATAACTCCGTCTGTAACCTTTGACGCAACCTTTTCGAACTCTTTAAGGCCGGTCTGCAGAGTTTTCTGGAATTTATTTTCTTCTTTTAAAAGTTCTTCCTTAATTTTAGAAGCATTGTCATCAAGTTCAGGATATGCATCCTTGTATTTATTGATATATGCTTCAGCGATTTCCTGGAGGCTTCCGCTCGGCAGATTTATATTTCTTCCGTATCTGACAGCTCTTCTGATGATTCTTCTCAGAACGTAGCCCTGGTCAACATTTGACGGAGTTATACCTTTTCTGTCACCAATCATGAATGTTGCTGTTCTTACATGGTCGAGAATAATTCTGAATGCCCTTGTTGTCTCTGCATCATCCTTGAAGCCTTTGCCTGTAAGCTTTTCAATCACAGCGATAGCATCTTCAAACAGGTCTGTGTCATAAACACTTTCTTTGCCGTTCATTATGCAGAGAGTTCTCTCAAGACCCATTCCTGTATCTACATTTTTCTGTTCAAGAGGAACGAACTGTCCTTCTCCCAGCTTGTTATATGCCATGAATACGTCGTTCCAGATTTCAAGAAATGCTCCGCAGTCGCAGGCAGGAGAACAGTCAGGACCGCATTTTTCTTTTCTGATTATGAACATTTCGGAGTCCGGTCCGCACGGACCTGTGAGTCCCGCAGGGCCCCACCAGTTATGCTTCTTTGGCAGATAATATACATTTTCAGGTTTAATTCCGCATTCAATCCATATTTTTGCGGATTCTTCATCTCTAGGCGCATCCTCGTCACCTTCGAAAACGGAAATAGCAAGCTGATCTGACGGAATTCCGAGATATTCTTCGCTGGTGAGGAACTCATAGCTCCACGGAATCATTTCTTCCTTAAAATAGTCTCCCAGAGACCAGTTTCCCATCATTTCGAAGAATGTGCAGTGGGAAAGGTCGCCTACTTCATCGATGTCCCCGGTTCTTACGCATTTCTGTACGTCGGTAAGACGTGTTCCTTCAGGATGCTTTTCTCCGAGAAGATAAGGCACCAGCGGATGCATTCCTGCAGTAGTGAATAATACTGTAGGATCGTTTTCCGGAATCAGAGATGCAGACGGGATTATTTTATGTCCTTTGCTTTCAAAGAACTTCAGATATAATTCTCTTAAACTCTCACTTGTGATCTGTCTCATTTTCTTAACCCTTTCTGAAAAGTAAATTTTATATTTTGCTTCTGCAAGCTTTTTATCGGTTAATATAGTCATTTTCCATGAGCCGTATTGAGATATTTTATCATATCAATTTATTTCAGTCAACGCGGGGAAATTCTGATATGCAGGGAATTTATTCCATTCTGCCGAACTTCATTTCTCTGCCTTCGCTGTCGTATTTTTTTCTTTTGCCGGTTATTTCATCTACATAGATTCTCCATACCGCTGTTCTCGGCAGGCTTCTCTTTATGGCGTCGTCAAATTCAGCCATATTCGCCGGTGTATGTCTTTCGCACAGGATTTTCAGAGCATGAATCTTTTCATCCTCATCCAGAACCTCCTCAGCCTTACCCTTTATTATTGCGGATTCGAATTCCGTGGTGAATTTATTCTTCATTCTCTGCGTGTCCCCCACACAGGAAATACATACCCTGCCGTCTCTCTTAAGACAGTCGGTTTTCTTTCCTTCCGATGCCGAATGAAAATATATCCGGTTGTCCTCTCTCACTATTGTAATCGGCACGCAGTAGGGTTCTCCTCCGATATCGTTCATTGCCATCACCGCATACTCGCATTTATCCGCAACCATATATGCGAATTCCGCCGGCATTTCTCTGTCTTTTCGTCTCACTTCTCACACCTCCCGTTTTTTATATTATTTTACCATCTGACGGTGCAGATTTCTGTTGAATTTTCTACAAACCGGTCTTTTTTTGTTTTAACGGCCCGGCAGCAGCACTGCGGGTCTCAAAACTTGAAAAGAAAGGAATTCTTAAATATAATGTCTGATATATAAATTGTTTAAACATATAAAACCGATTCATATTTTACGGGAGGAAGCATGAAGAAGAAACCTGTATATTTTACACTTTGTATAATTTTGACTTTTTTAACGGCATTTACTGTATTTTCTGCCGCATCTGATAATACCTCACCGGCAAAGTCTTCTTCCCGGACTCAGTTTTCCGATGTTGCTGAGGGCAGCTGGTATTACGGTGTGGTTTCCGATATGACGGCGGCAGGGCTGCTGAAAGGCTACCCGGACGGAACCTTCCGCCCGGACAGCAAGATTTCTGCCGCCGAATTCGTTACTGTTGCTGCCAGATGCGCCGGTCTGGAGCCTGTTTCCGGCGCTTCCGGTCACTGGGCAGCGGGTCAGCTCGCTGCCGCTCTGAATTCGGGCTGGTACGACTGGGATGAAATCCCGCCCACCGGCGAAAAGCACGAGCTGCCCATCACCCGCCAGCTGGCGGTGAAAGTGCTTATGAAAGCACTGCTGCCCGGTGAAAAAGGCGATTATGCACAACAGGCGCCAAAAATCCGTGACCTTTCCGAGCTTGACGGAAGATATTACGAAGCCGTATTCGCAGCCTATGCCGCCGGCATTTCCGAAGGGGACGACAAAGGCTGTTTCAATCCGAAAAGCGGGCTTTCAAGAGCCGAAGCCTGCGCACTTATAATCCGTGCTTCAAAAAAAGCAGATCTCAGTCCCGTCGGTTCTGACGAACCTTCCATACCCCAGGATCCTTCCTCTCCCGTCACACCGGACAAGCCGATTCAGGGAGGTGTTTCCGAAAACGGATGGCTGAAAGTGGAGGGAACTTCCCTTCTTAATGAAAAAGACGAACCTGTAGTTCTCCGGGGAATGAGCAGCCACGGAATCCAGTGGTACCCTCAATACACCTCCGAAAAAGCAGTAAAAAACACCGCCGAATACGGTGCCAACCTTTTCCGAGTTGCAATGTACACCGCCGAATGCGGATATTTAAGCAGCCCGGACTCTGTATACAATCAGACGGTCAAAGCAGTGGACTCAGTTCTGACCAACGATATGTACGTTATTATTGACTGGCATATACTGTCTGACGGAAATCCTCAGTCCCATGCAGCCGAAGCCGAGAAATTCTTTGACAGGATTTCAAAAAGGTATTCAAATGAGCCGGCAGTTCTTTACGAAATCTGCAACGAGCCTAACGGAAATGTCACCTGGGACAGAGACATAAAGCCCTATGCCGAAAGAATAATAAATACAATACGCAGCAATTCTCCGGATTCAGTCGTTCTGGTGGGCAGCGGAACCTGGAGCCAGGATATTCATCAGGCTGCCGCAAATCCGCTTAAAGTGAGGAACATCATGTATTCCTGCCATTTCTACGCAGGAACCCACGGGCAGTGGCTGCGGGACAGAATAGACATTGTGCTTAAATCTGGCATACCGGTATTTATAACAGAATGGGGCACCAGCGCTGCCGACGGCAGCGGCGGGGTCTTTGTTCAGGAATCGGAGCAGTGGATAAAATTCATGAACGACAGAGGCCTCAGCTGGGCAAACTGGTCCCTTTGCGACAAAAACGAAACCTCTGCCGCCCTTAATCCTGGAACATCGCCTTCTTCATGCTGGACAGAGGCAGACCTCTCCCCCTCCGGGAAACTGGTTTTTTCGCATTTCAAAGATTAATCACGTCAGAAAAAACGTACAATCGCAACAATAAAACATTCAGTCCTGACTTCACCCGGGATTTATTCCCAGGTGAAGTTTTCCTTTCCGGCGCCTATTTCAAAATGATATCTGACTATACCCAGATCAACTTTAGTATAAAATCCTCTGCCCGGTCTGGCTGTTACTCTGCTGCCGTTAAGTTCGAAGCTGAATTTCTGCTGATTCACTGCAGTCGGCGCAAGAAGAGCCGCTTCCGCTCCTTTAATAAACCATTCAGGAACCTGACCCTCAGCCCTCGTAACTTCTGTCACGGATTTTGATTTGTGAGGAACACCTTGACTGCTGCCGTATCCAACCGCGATTACCAGACACAGTTTCTCGCCCTCCTCCACAGATACCGCAGCCTTTCCCTTGCTGTAACTCAAAGCGGCCCAGCAGGTATTCAGCCCCAGCTGCTGAGCCTTCAGGACAAGTCTTTCTCCGTAATACCCGCATTTTTCCTCCAGATTCTCATCATTTTTTCCTACCATAGCTATATAATCGGTTACACCGCTGAATTTTCCGGATCGTCCCATAATTCCTCCGAAGGCTTTCGGTTCATTTGTGACGAGCTGAATATGAAGACCGCTTTCCCTGCAGCACGCCTCGATCTCGTTCTGCAGCTCCTTAATCACCTTCGGCTCCAAAGGTCTGTCCTCATACTGCCTGACACTGTGTCGTGATTTCACTGCTTCCATTATATCCATTTCAACAATTCCTTCTTTAATTCTTTCTTTTTCTTTATCCGTCCTTGATTTTTCCAATTTCCGATCCTCCGTTTCGTACAGCATTCCCTGTTTAATTCTCAAAAGACCGCCGGCATCGCTCCGGCGGTCAGTCTGCTGTTATCCTGTTATGCGCTTTTACTATAAAATATCAATATATTCACCGTTAAGAGCTTTGTTCATGCTTCTCACCGCGCAGAATTTTCCGCACATTGAGCAGCTGTCTTCATGTTCGGGCTTTCTGTCGTCCCTGATTCCCTTTGCGGTTTCCGGATCCAGCGAGCATTCCCACTGCTTTTCCCAGTCAAATTCCCGTCTTGCATCCGCCATGGCGTCGTCAATGTCTCTGGCATGAGGTATCTTCTTCGCAATATCCGCTGCATGAGCTGCAATTTTCGATGCTATTATTCCCTGCTTAACATCATCTACATTCGGAAGGGCAAGATGCTCAGCCGGTGTAACATAACAGAGAAATGCCGCTCCTGCAGAAGCTGCAACAGCTCCGCCTATAGCCGACGTAATATGATCGTATCCCGGAGCAATATCCGTTACAATAGGTCCCAGCACATAGAAAGGCGCTCCCATGCAGATTGTCTGCTGAAGCTTCATATTTGCCTCAATCTGGTCTATAGGCATGTGTCCCGGACCTTCAACCATAACCTGTACGTCTTTTTCCCATGCACGTTTGGTCAGTTCGCCTAGTCTTACCAGTTCCTCTATCTGGCACACATCGCTTGCATCCGCAAGACAGCCCGGACGGCATGCGTCTCCGAGAGAAATCGTCACGTCATATTCCCTGCAGATTTCAAGAATCTCATCGAAATATTCATAAAACGGATTTTCCTCACCGGTCATACTCATCCAGGCGAATACCAGCGAGCCGCCTCTGGACACTATGTTCATCTTTCTCTTATGTCTTTTTATCTGATCTATGGTTTTTCTCGTGATTCCGCAGTGAAGAGTAACAAAGTCCACACCGTCTTCCGCATGAAGACGTATTACGTCTATGAAATCCTTTGCCGTAAGAGTCGCCAGATCTCTCTGATAATGTATCACGCTGTCATAAACAGGCACAGTGCCTATCATTGCCGGGCATTCCGCAGTAAGCTTTCTTCTGAAAGGCTGAGTATTCCCATGGGATGACAAATCCATAATTGCTTCGGCACCCATATCCACAGCAGCCATAACCTTTTTCATTTCTATTTCATAATCCTTGCAATCTGCGGATACTCCGAGATTGACGTTTATTTTAGTACGAAGCATTGAACCAACCCCGTTAGGGTCTATGCATCGGTGTAATTTATTTGCGCAGATGACAACCTGTCCCTTTGCAACCAGTTCTCTGATTTCTTCCTCTGTCCTGTATTCTTTTTCAGCAACGGCTTTCATTTCCGGTGTAATTATTCCACGCTTTGCCGCATCCATCTGGGTAGTGTAATTTCTCATTTTTCTCTTATTCCTTTCAAATATTTCCATTTCGAGCCGCATTTTCATCTGTGCCGCAGTCTGCATTTCTGCTTTCTTCAGCAAAACGTCCGCTCAGGCAGAACCCATGGTTCATAGGGCCTGCACCTTTGCCGAGATTCAGCATGGCTCCCAGTGCTCCGGAAATGTATTCCTTAGCTCTTCTCACGGATTCTTCCAGCCCGAAGCCTTTTGCAAGATTTGATGCCACTGCGCTGGACAGGGTGCATCCGGTTCCGTGGGTATTGGGATTATCAATCCTTTTTCCCTCAAACCATTTGAATACTCCGTCTGTATACAAAAGGTCATTGGCTGAATTTACATTGTGTCCGCCCTTTAGCAGAACAGCACAGCCGTAGCTGTTTCCGATAATTTCGGCAGCTTTTTCCATTTCTTCTCTGCTTTCAATGGTTATACCTGAAAGTATTTCCCCCTCGGGAATATTGGGCGTAACCAGGGAGGCCATCGGAATCAGCTCCCGCTTCAGAATTTCTACCGCGTCCTCTTCAATAAGGCGGCTTCCGCTGGTCGATACCATTACAGGATCGACAACAACATTCTCAGCTTTGTAATATCGCAGTCTTTCAGCAATTGCATTAATCAGCACACCTGAAGAAACCATTCCGATTTTAACCGCATCCGGACGGATATCGGTAAATACTGCATCTATCTGCTGTACAAGGAAATCGGCAGAAACTTCGGCAATTCCTGTTACGCCGGTGGTATTCTGGGCTGTAAGCGCTGTGATTACACTCATCCCGTAAATACCGTTCATAGTCATCGTTTTCAGATCGGCCTGAATACCGGCGCCTCCGCTGCAGTCACTGCCCGCGATTGATAATGCTGTTTTCATGTTTTTATCTCCTTTCACACTCAGCATTATTTTTGTATAGCGACAGAAAGTGGTGCCCCCGGCCTGCCGCCTGACGTTCCGCTCATTAATTACAGAACGGTTTTCGTCCTCAAAAATAAAAAAACAGGAGCTTCCCGCTGCGGGTTCTCCTGTAAAAAATCTCGTCGTCTGACTTCCTACGGCGGCATTATCCGCATCAGGTTAAAGGGTCGAAGTTGATTACTTCCTCTCAGCCCGCCTCTACAAGCTCCCCCGTGTATTTTATGCAAAAGGACATACACTTAAGTGTATGTCCCTGTGGCGGAGAAGGAGGGATTCGAACCCTCGCACCAGTATACCCAGCCTAACGGTTTAGCAAACCGTCCTCTTCAGCCACTTGAGTACTTCTCCATCAAATGCCTTCGTTCAGCTATATAAGTGTACAATAAAAACAATACCTTGTCAAGGGGGATTTAATGCATAGAATAAGCTGCCATTTAATTCATAGAATAATTTACATATGCGCAGAATTCAGACAGTCATGCCTGTATTCCGGGCCCCCGGGGCAATTACGTGGTCTCAGCAATAATTGCGAAGTCTTGATTTTTTACATTCATTAAGCTATAATTCTGTTTATATCAAACACACTTTCATATTATATTCATGTCATCCGGCAGGGTTAGTTCATTGGTAGAACGACGGCTTCCCAAGCCGTAGAGGCGGGTTCGATTCCCGTACCCTGCTCCATATTAAAACAGATTTGTGTCAGATATATCGTTTAAAAATCTTTCCTTTAATATATGAATTCCCGTAGAAGTATAATCCATTTCAAAACTTCGTATAGCCCGCTGTTATTTGTTCTTTTATTCAGTATAATTTTTTTTCGGGAACCAGGGTATACATCGGTTTACTTTTTTACAATACTCAAGGTATTCCTGACCGTAGAGTCCATACAGCCACTTCTCCTCAGTACATTTCATAAGAACAGTCATGGCAATCCAATATATTGGCGGCAGTATCAAAAGCCACAGATTGTGCGAAATAAGCAGTACTCCTGTGCATACCAGCATAATCCCCGAATAGCATGGATTTCTGACAATGCTGTATACTCCGGTTGTGCAGAGAGTATTGCTTTCTATATAACCGACTATGCTTTTTCTTCCGGCAACAGACGCTTTCCAGACAAGAATCCCGCCTATTATGAGGACAGCTCCCAATGCTGTCATCAATAATACCGCTGGAGTCGTATCAATCTGACCGCTCTTCAGGAATCCCTTTGCCGACATTATTATTCCAATAATATCAGCCGCAGTAATTCCGGCCACATAATACGGTCCTACGCCAAAAACAGGCAGATGCTCTTCTTTTGTTTCGCCCTTTTTATTCCTGCTGGGTAAATTATCTTTCATTAGCGGTCTCCTTCACAAAACATATCCTTCAGGGTTGGCTGAATAAGCAGCTTGCGGACATTCCCGGACTTCTGATTCAGCAATTATTTCACAGGATGTACTGAATTCCGCAATAACAGGTTTTGTTCCTGCGTCATAAAATCTCTGCACATACGTACTCTAAATTACGATTTACTAAAGTATAGTTCATTTAATCTCAATTATCAAATATTCTGCCGAAATTTCAGATTTGTGATTGCCTGTCCGGATGCTCAGATTATCTCCTAAATTTGTTCCCGGGACATGCATGAGAGTTTTCTGCAGTTTCCGATTCTTTGTGGTATAAAGACATTGTTCTTTACTCCGTTTTCGGAAAATTGTTTTCCTTTAATAGTTTTTATAAAGCTTGTTGTATAAAATATATCCCGCTATAATAAAGAAAACTGCAGAGTATCTGTCAGCGTGCCGGGATATTTTACAAAGACACAGGCGATGCGCCTGTGATTCGGCACCATAAGTGCAGCCTCTGCTCTTAAACAGGAAAGGAACATTAATCATGACTTATAATTTTGACGAAATAATCGACCGCCGTCACACCAATGCTCTGAACACCGATGGATTCCGGGGGTACATTTTCCACGCGGGGCCGGAAAAGGTTTTTCCATATAAAGATGAAGAATTTGTCCGCATGTGGGTTGCCGATATGGAGTTTGCCGCTGCCCCTGAAATTCTGGAAGCTCTCCGACAGCGTATTGACCGACGTATTTTCGGATACACCGGCCTGTATGACAGCGAATATTACAAAGTTTTCTCCTCCTGGTGCAAGGACCATTACGACTGGAGCTTTCCGGAGGAACAGCTCTGCATATCTCCGGGTATTATACCGGCTCTGTATCAGCTTACTGAAATTTTATGCACTAAGGACGAAAAAGCTCTAATAAATACTCCTGCATACGGCTATTTTCTCCATGCGGCAGAGTATGCCGGTCTGAATGTTCTGACTTCTCCTTTACGAAAAACCGAGAGCGGAACTTTTGAGATGGATTTCGAAAACTTTGAAAAAATGTGCGCCGATCCGGCATGTAAACTGGTATTCTGGTGCAATCCCCACAATCCTACCGGACGAATGTGGACAGAAGAAGAACTCCGCCGCGCCGCAGACATCATACAGAAATACAATCTGTGGGTTGTATCCGATGAAATTCACTGCGATCTGATTAGATGCGGACGCCGCCATATTCCTATGGCAAAAGTTATGACAGATTATCCGAAGCTCATAACCTGTATGGCTCCAAGCAAAACCTTCAATCTTGCAGGTCTGGCATTCTCAAATATTATTATCAGAGACAAAGCCCTTAGAAGACGTTTTAAAGACCGCGACAAGCTGTTCGGAATGGTAAATCCGCTCTCGCTTACAGCAGCTAAGGCTGCCTATGAAAAAGGAGGTCAATGGCACGAGGCTCTGAAAGTTTATCTGGACGAAAACTTTGCTTTCGTAAAAGACTTCCTGGCACGCGAACTTCCCGAGGCTGTAATGTATATTCCCGAAGCTACCTATCTTGCATGGGTTGACCTGGGAAAATGTCTGCCGGAAGATACCGATCTGCCTGACTTTTTTGCCAACAAAGCAGGGGTTCTTCTCGAAGGCGGAAACTCCCTGTTCGTAGACAATGCCCGAGGATATATTCGTTTAAATCTCGCTATGCCGCGCTCAATAATCGAAACAGGGCTCACTCGTATGATTGAAGCCATTCGAAAAGCCCAGAATTAGATTTGTGTTATAAATCGTATTCTGCAAAATACATAACCGGAGTATACATTGCTTATAATGTACGCTCCGGTTTTTCTTTCCATAGGTCCGGCAATCTAATCCCGATCTGCTGTATATTCAAAATTTAATTTATCGTAAACATTCTCCCCCACAGCCAGCCCGTTCTTTTCAATACTTTTCAGCTTCATCCCGCAGTTTTCCATGGCCTTTCGGGAGCCTTTGTTGTCCGCAGCGCACCAGGCTTTCAGAAGCCCTATATCCTCAACTTCTGTAAGATATTTTATCACCATATCCAAAGCCTCACTCCCATATCCTTTATTCCAGTATCTGCGCGATATGCTTATTCCCAGCTCTGCGCTGTTTTCCGCTTCATTATAATCATATGCTCCGACCGTGCCTATCAGTCTTCCTTCAGATTCAACAGCCCAGCCGTAAAATGCAGCGTCATTATAACTGCATATGTACTTTTCAACTGTCGCCGCGGTCATTTCCGGGGTCTTATACGGATTCCAACCCGAAAACTCGTACATTTTTATATCCAGCCCCAAATCCTCATACAGCACATTTATATCCTCAACGGAATATCTTCTGAGAATTATCCTGTCTCCTTTAAGAGTTACTGTCCCATGCATATCCATTACCTCTCCATCAGACCGTATTGAATGTATTTTTCCAGCATCATTTTATACAGCATACGGTTGCCGAAATACTGCCTGTATGTTGCGGATTTTTCTTTTCCTTCCGCCTTCAGCCTTTCCATTTCCAGCCTTTCAAATTCCGCCTGTTCCCGAATATCGGCAAGCATCTTCTCAAACGCTTCAAGTCTGTCCATTCTATCTCCTTAAAATTCATATTTATATATAATAAATGTGGGATTTGCCCCACTCGGACAAAGCTAAAGGGCATAAACTTCTCATCCCACCCTTCATTATTCAAAGCATACACGCTCTTTTATTCTTTATTTCTATTTTAAAAAAGCATACACTTTCGTGTATGCTTCATCTGGCGGAGAAGGTGGGATTCGAACCCACGGTCCCTTTCGGAATCACTGGTTTTCAAGACCAGCTCCTTAAACCACTCGGACACCTCTCCATAATAAAAAATAAATACCCGTCATCCAATTCAGCCTGCCAGATCAATTGAAATGGTGACCCATCCGCGATTCGAACGCGGGACACCTTGATTAAAAGTCAAGTGCTCTACCGACTGAGCTAATGGGTC
>JAUNCY010000021.1 GCA_030526325.1 Bacillota bacterium | reverse complement strand
TGGCTGCTCTTCGTTTCTGTCCTCCGGACAGTTCAAAAGGAGATCTGCCTGCATATTCATCGTAATCAAGCCCTACAAGATTCATAGCCTCTCTCACCCTTGAGGCAGTCTCCTCAGGAGTAAGATTCATATTTGTCGGGCCGTAAGCAATATCCTTCTCTACGGTATCCTCAAAAAGCTGATACTCGGGATACTGGAAAACCAGACCTACACGCTTACGGATTTCCGACATTCTGACATTTTTGTCGGTAATATCTGTTCCGTTTATAACAATACTGCCGCTGTCAGGTTTAAGAATACCGTTAATATGCTGTATCAGTGTAGATTTCCCCGAGCCGGTG
This sequence comes from Bacillota bacterium, assembly GCA_030526325.1. Taxonomy (GTDB): domain Bacteria; phylum Bacillota; class Clostridia; order Peptostreptococcales; family Anaerovoracaceae; genus RGIG1899. Next base: position 28,642 of record JAUNCY010000021.1, on the reverse strand, counting down.
TGTCCTATTATCCCGACAAATTCCCCGTCTTCTATTTTTAAACTCACATTATCAAGAGCAACCGTTTCGTAACTCAGGCCTTTGTTGTAAATGTGAGTGAGATTTTCTATCTTAATTGACATTCTATTCTCCAATTATTGATTCTTATGCATTAACATAGGGATTTAATATAGTCCGCCAGTTCATCCATAAAAATAATACTCTCAGGAATATCAATGCCCTTCTCCCTGAGTCTGTGCGCAAACTCAGTTGCAAAAGGAACATCCAGTCCCAATGTTTTCAACTCATCTATTCTAACGAATATTTCTTCCGGTTTTCCGTCCATGAGGATTCTTCCTTTGTCCATGACTATTACTCTGTCTGCTCCTGCAACTTCGTCCATAAAGTGAGTTATCAGAACAACGGTCTTTCCGGATTCTTTATTCAGTTTTTCTATTATCTCCAATACCTCTGTTCTCCCCTGAGGGTCAAGCATAGCTGTAGGTTCATCAAAAACAATGCATTCCGGAAGCATTGCCACTACTCCCGCTATTGCAATTCTCTGCTTCTGTCCTCCGGACAGCATATGAGGCGCCTTCTTTCTGAAGTCATACATTCCCACAGCCTTCAGGGACATTTCCACTCTCTTTTTTATTTCCTCCGGCTCTACTCCCAGGTTTTCCGGGCCGAAAGCGATATCATCCTCAACCACGGCAGAAACCATCTGATTGTCCGGATTCTGAAAAACCATCCCCACAGTCTGCCTTATATCCCATATGGCCTTTCCGTCACTTGTATCCATTCCGTTGACAATTACTTTTCCCGAGCTCGGAAGCATCAGACCGTTCATATTCTTTGCCAGAGTGGATTTTCCCGAACCGTTTATGCCTATTACAGCAGTAAAGCTGCCCTTTTCAATATTCAGGGATATGTGATTCAGGGCAGTGACAGGCAGGCTGCCGTCTCCGTTTCCCTTGTATTCAAAGGTTACATCCTGAATTTCTATTATACTTTCCATATCTGTCTCTTATTAGCGAATAAGGGCGGTCTGTAAAGACCGCCCACAAACAATGCTTATACTAATTCGATGATTACCATTTCGGCAGCGTCGCCTTTTCTTGGACCTAATTTCATAAGTCTTGTGTAACCGCCGTTTCTGTCTTTATATGTTGGTGCTATTTCATCAAATAATTTTCTAACTACATCTTCATCTAAAACATAAGAGAGAACCTGTCTTCTTGCGTGTAAGTCTCCTCTTTTTGCCAATGTAATCATTTTTTCTGCGATTCTTCTTGTTTCCTTCGCGCGCATTTCGGTAGTAGTGATTTTTCCTTCTCTAAGGAAGCTTGTCACTAAATTCCTAAGCATAAGGTTTCTGTGTGCTGTAGGTCTACCTAATTTTTTAATTCCCGGCACGTTAATCCCTCCTTTGCTACTTAGTCATCGCTGGGTCTTAAACCGAGGCCTAATTCCTCCAGCTTATATTTAACTTCGTCAAGCGATTTTTTACCAAGGTTTCTAACCTTCATCATATCTTCTTCAGATTTGTGTGTCAATTCCTCTACGGTATTGATACCAGCTCTTTTTAAGCAGTTGAAAGATCTGACAGAAAGTTCAAGTTCTTCAATAGTCATTTCAAGAACCTTTTCCTTCTGATCCTCTTCCTTTTCAACCATAATTTCGACCATGTCAATGCTGTCTGTAAGCTTGATAAACAGGTTAAGATGTTCCTGCATTATCTTCGCACCGATTGAAACGCCTTCTTCCGGTCTGATACTGCCGTCTGTCCAGATTTCCAGCGTGAGTTTGTCATAGTCTGTAACCTGACCTACTCTGGTGTTTTCTACAGTGAAATTAACTTTTTTCACCGGGGTATAAATTGAATCAACAGGAATAACCGCAATAGGCATGGATTCTGTCTTATTTTGTTCAGCCAGAACGTAACCTCTGCCTCTGGCAAGATTAATTTCCATTGATAATGTTGAGTTTTCATCCAAAGTTGCAATGTGCAGATCCGGATTGAAAATTTCAACCTCGCTGTCAATCATAATGTCAGCAGCTGTCACTTCTTTAGGTCCTGTAACATTAACCAGTGCCTTCTTAGGACCGTCTCCGTTGATTCTTACCGCAAGTCTCTTAAGGTTAAGAATAATCTCGGTAACATCCTCTTTAACGCCCGGAATCGTTGAAAACTCATGAAGAATTCCGTCGATTCTTATGGAAGTAACCGCAGCACCGGGAAGAGATGACAGCAGAATTCTTCTCAGGCTGTTGCCCAGAGTAATTCCGTATCCTCTTTCAAGCGGTTCAACGATAAATCTTCCGTAATTCTTATCTTTATCAGAATATTCACATTTTATGGTCGGCTTTTCTATCTCGATCATACCAAAACCCTCCTTCACTTTAATCTCAATAACTACGAGGGCTATATCTTACTTAGAGTACAATTCTACGATAAGTTGTTCTTTTACTGGCACATCGATTTCTTCTCTTCTTGGATAGCTGATAATTTTGCCTTCGAGCTTATCAATATCAACCGATAACCATGCCGGTACTGTTACTGACATCTCTCTCATTTCCTTAAACTTTGGAGATGAGAAGCTCTTTTCTTTAACCTTAATAACATCGCCTGGCTTTACAGCGTAAGACGGAATATCAACTTTCTTGCCGTTAACTGTAAAATGACCGTGTGTGATTAACTGTCTTGCTTCTTTTCTTGAAGCGCCCATTCCTAATCTGAATACAGCATTGTCAAGTCTTGTTTCAAGCATAACGAGGAGATTTTCACCTGTGATGCCCGGTTTTCTTGCTGCTTTTTCAAAATAGTTTCTGAACTGTGTTTCAAGAACACCGTAAAAACGCTTTGCCTTCTGCTTTTCTCTGAGCTGCAGTCCGTAATCTGATGTCTTCTTTCTTCCCTGACCGTGCTGTCCGGGTGCATAAGGTCTCTTATCTAATGCGCATTTTCCGCTGTAACATCTTTCACCTTTTAAGAAAAGTTTCTGTCCTTCTCTTCTGCAAAGACGACATGATGCATCTGTATATCTTGCCATTTCGTATCTGCACCTCCCTTAGACTCTTCTTCTCTTTGGCGGTCTGCAACCGTTATGAGGAATAGGAGTGATATCTTTAATGAGTGTAATTTCAAGACCTGCTGTCTGAAGCGCTCTGATAGCTGCTTCTCTTCCGGATCCAGGTCCTTTTACATATACTTCTACAGTCTTAAGACCGTGTTCCATAGCTCCTTTAGCTGCTTCTTCTGCTGCAGACTGTGCTGCGAACGGAGTAGATTTTCTTGAGCCTCTGAAGCCGAGTGAACCCGCACTTGACCATGAAAGAGCGTTTCCGTTAAGGTCTGTGAGAGTTACTATGGTGTTATTGAATGTAGCCTGGATATGAGCCTGGCCTTTTTCGATATTCTTACGTTCTCTTCTTTTTTTACGAACAACTTTTTTAACAGCTTTTGCCATATCTTCTCACCCTCCTTTACTTTTTCTTCTTTCTGCCAACAGTCTTCTTAGGACCTTTTCTTGTTCTTGCGTTTGTCTTTGTTCCCTGTCCTCTAACCGGAAGATTTCTTCTATGTCTGATACCTCTGTAGCATCCGATTTCCATCAGTCTCTTGATATTAAGAGAAACTTCTCTTCTGAGATCACCTTCTACCTGATAGTCAGCTTCCAGAATCTTTCTGATAGTACCAACTTCATCTTCAGTAAGATCTCTAACTCTTGTATCCGGATTGATTCCGGCTTTTTCTAAAATAACATTAGAAGACTTTCTACCAATGCCATAAATATAGGTCAATCCAATTTCGACTCTTTTGTCTCTTGGTAAATCGACACCGGCTATTCTCGCCATTCAGCTTACACCTCCCTGTGTAACTATTAAAATAATGATAATTATTTTAATATCACCATCTTGGTCGCCCTCTTCGTTGTCTCACGACAAACCAGGGCGCAGCCGCTCCCGTTCCGATGATATTTTTAACAGTAAACCTTATATATTATAGTACAACTTCAGCAGTATTTCCAGCTTTTTTTTAGCGGTTTATGCTGTTTTTGAGCTATCGGCTCATCCCTGTTTCTGTTTATGCTTAGGGTTAGAGCAGATAACCATTACTTTGCCGTTTCTTTTGATAATTTTGCATTTTTCGCAAATTGGCTTTACTGATGCTCTTACTTTCATTTCCCTTCCTCCAAATTACTTATCTCTCCAGGTAATCCTGCCTCTTGTCAAATCGTAAGGCGACAGTTCCACTTTTACTCTGTCTCCCGGAAGAATTCTTATAAAATTCATTCTGATTTTACCCGAGATATGAGCTAAAACTTCATACCCGTTTTCTAATCTTACTTTAAACATTGCATTGGGCTGAGCTTCGAGCACGGTGCCAAACACTTCTATGACATCTTTTTTCGCCATAAGGTGCACCTCCTTACCTGTACGCCGACAATTCCTTTTTAATTTCGGAATTGTCCGGTCTTTCGCCTTTAACTAACTTCTCGTTTATTGACTCTGAAATCAGATTATACTTTTGCAAATGCTTAATCTTTTTTCGTTTTGGCGCCTCTATCCTTCGCTTAGCTCCGTCTGCTATATACACACAATTGTCATCTGTAATCCCGACGACTAAAAATACCTTATCTTTGTCTCGTCCGGCCAAAGCTTTGACAACCTGACCCAACTTTAATGTGTTTCCGCAATCCATAATATCCAAAACCCTGCTCTATTTAAGAACTGTCAGAATCTCCGGTTCTCCTTCGGTAATAACCACAGTATTTTCATAATGTGCGGCATATTTTCCGTCAACCGTTATTGTTGTCCACTCGTCATCGAGTACAACAAGATCATCCGTTCCCGCATTAACCATAGGCTCAATTGCAAGAACCATTCCCTTTGCAAGCCTCGGACCTCTGCCTGCAGGGCCGTAGTTTGGAATCTGTGGCTCTTCGTGCATTCGGCTTCCGATGCCGTGTCCTACAAACTCCTTTACAACACTGAATCCGTTGCTTTCCACATGAACCTGTATCGCATGGGATACATCTCCCAGACGATATCCCACTTTGGCGAACTCTATACCTTTAAAAAAGCTTTCCCTTGTAACTCTGATGAGTTTTTCCGCTTCCTCGGATATTTCCCCTACGGCATATGTTCTTGCCGCATCACTGTAAAATCCTTTGTATATTGTTCCTGTGTCAATGCTGATTATATCGCCTTCGGCGAGCTTTCTCGAAGAAGGTATCCCGTGAACGATTGTCTCGTTCACGGAAGCGCATATGCTAGCCGGAAATCCGCCGTAGCCTTTAAAAGCAGGTATCATATGATACTTTCTTATTTCGGCTTCCACTAAGCGGTCAATAGCGGCGGTTGTTATTCCGGGTTCAATGATGCTCTCCATCATTTCGTCTAAAATATGAGCCGTCACCTTAGCTGCTTCTCTCATGATTTCCAGCTCTTGTTCTGTTTTAATCACGATCATTTTCCGGTCTCCTAATTAGTCACCTAATGCAGCAAAGATTTTTTCCTGTACTGTTGAAGCTTCCTGTTCACCGTCAACGTGTACAATTTTACCTTTCTTTTCATAGTAATCTACCAGTGGAGCTGTCTCTGTGAGATATACATCGATTCTTCTTGCAACTGTAGCTTCCTGGTCGTCAGCTCTGTGTGCAACTTCACCGCCGCATTTATCACAAACGCCTTCCACTTTAGTAGGTCTGAAGGAGATATGATATGTCTCTCCGCATTTTTTGCAAACTCTTCTGCCGGTAGCTCTTTTGATTAATGTGTCTCTTCCCACCTGAATATCGACAACCTTGTCAACATCTATACCGAGTTTTTCCATAGCTTCTGCCTGGAAAACTGTTCTTGGGAAACCGTCAAGCAGATATCCGTTTTTGCAGTCATCCTGCTTAAGTCTGTCCTGAACCAATGCGATTACGAGTTCATCAGGAACCAACTCGCCCTTATCCATATAAGCCTGAGCCTGCTTACCGAGAGGAGTACCTTCTTTTACGTTCTTTCTGAATATATCTCCTGTTGAGATGTGAACGATATTGTATTTTTCTTCAATTCCTGTAGCCTGTGTGCCTTTTCCTGCACCCGGAGGCCCTAATAAAACAACTCTCATTTTTTATCTCCTTATTTTAGGAAGCCAGAGTAGTTTCTCATAACTAACTGGTTTTCAATCTGTTTCATTAAATCAAGTCCAACGCCTACTGCGATGAGCAGTGATGTTCCGCCGAATCCTACGTTAAGATTCATGAAATATGACAACACTGTAGGCATTGTGGATACCAGTGCCAGGAAAATAGCTCCGACAAAGGTAATTCTAGTCATAACTTTGGTTAAATATTCGATGGTAGGAGCTCCCGGTCTGATTCCCGGAATAAATCCTCCGTTTGCTTTCATATTATATGCTACCTCAGCAGGATTGAATGTGATTGCTGTGTAGAAATATGTGAAGAATATGATTAACGCAAAGTTTAATATTGCATATACCCAGATACCCGGATTTCCTGCAGGCGACAGCCATTTGGTCACGAAATCAGAGAATCCTGTATTCGGTACAAAGTAGGTTACTGTCAGAGGGAATGCCAGTAATGCCATTGAGAAAATTACCGGAATTACGCCTGCCTGATTAACCTTGATAGGAATATGAGTGCTCTGTCCCCCATACATTTTTCTTCCTACTACTCTCTTTGCATACTGAACCGGAATCTTTCTGGCTCCCTGCTGAACCATGATAACTCCGAGAATAACTACAAATGCGAATACTACGAAAAGAGCAAATGTAAGAACGCTCATTGTTCCTTCTTTCATCGCAATAAACATTTCCTGCAGTGCAGACGGTACTCTTGCAATGATTCCGGCAAAGATAACCATAGATATTCCGTTTCCTATGCCGTATTCATTTATCTGCTCACCTAACCACATCAGGAATGCAGTACCTGCAGTCAATGTCAGTATTATTACGATTATTGAAAAAGCACTCTTATCTACAACTGCGCTGTTGAAAAGACCTACGGTGAGTCCGATTGCCTGTATAAGCGCCAGCACTACTGTAAGATAACGAGTATATCTTACAATTTTCTTCCTACCCTCAACACCTTCTCTTGCAAGAGCTTCCAGTGCAGGAATTGCTATAGTCAGCAGCTGCAGTATGATGGAAGCTGTAATATACGGTGTTATACTGAGGGCAAAGATTGTGAAGTTATGGAACGCTCCTCCGGAGAAGAGATCGAACATACTGAACAATCCGCCTTCATTTCCTTCAAACAGTGAGGTTAATACCGTTCTGTTTATACCCGGAATAGGAATAGCACATCCCAATCGGTATACAACCATCATAAGAAGTGTGAAAATTATTTTCTTTCTTATATCAGGTACTTTCCATGCATTTGCAAGGGTAGTAAGAATATTCATTAGATCACCTCTGCCTTACCGCCGGCTGATTCAATCTTCTGTACTGCGCTTTCGCTGAATTTATTAGCCTGAACTGTTAAATTCTTTTCAAGACTTCCGTCACCGAGAACCTTGATGCCGTCTACAACTTTACCAACGATACCATTTTCAATGAGTAATTCCGGAGTAACAACTGTACCGTTATCAAAAACATTCAAGTCTTCAACATTCAGGATAGCCCACTGCTTTTTGAACGGGTTTGAGAAACCTCTTTTAGGCATGATTCTTGTGAGTGGCATCTGACCGCCTTCAAATCCTGGTCTTACTCCGCCGCCGCTTCTTGACTTCTGACCGTTCATACCTCTGCCGGCAGTTTTACCCTGACCTGTAGCAGTACCTCTACCTTTTCTCTTTGGGGCTTTAGTTGCGCCTTCCGGTGCTCTTAATTCATGTAATTTCATCTAAAACACCTCCGCCTAAATCTCTTCTTCAACTTCAACAAGGTGACATACCTTGGTGATCATTCCTCTAATCTGTGGGTTGTCAGGTTTTGTTACAACCTGGCCGATTTTCTTCAGACCGAGAGCTTCAATATTCTTTTTGTGAAGAGGCTTTACGCCGATTGTGCTTCTTACTAATTTAATCTTAAGTTCTTTTGCCACGGCTGTCCCCTCCTTATCCTAAGATTTCTTCCTTGGTCTTTCCTCTGAGTCTTGATACTTCTTCAAGAGTCTTTAATGATTTGAGACCTTCGATAGTAGCATAAGCCATGTTGCCTGCATTGTTTGATCCGATAGATTTAGCTCTGATATCGTTTAAACCTGCAAGTTCAAGTACTGTACGTACAGCACCGCCTGCGATAACTCCGGTACCCGGAGCAGCCGGCATCAGGAGAACCTGGCCTGCGCCGAAAACACCTAAAGTTCTGTGCGGAATTGTTGTTCCTACTGTAGGTACATATATTAAATTTTTCTTAGCGTCTTCTATAGCTTTTTTAACAGCATCAGGAATTTCAAGGGCTTTACCCTGTCCTACTCCGACATAGCCTTCACCGTTTCCGATTACGATTGTTACTGAGAATCTGAAGTTTCTGCCGCCTTTAACAACCTTAGCTACACGTCTGATGTTAACAATAGATTCGTTGAACTCCATCTTTGATGGATCGATCATGTCATGTCGCATTAGTGTTCCTTCCTTTCTTAGAATTTAAGTCCTGCTTCTCTTGCACCGTCAGCAAGTTCCTTTACTCTTCCGTGATAAAGGAATCCGCCTCTGTCAAAGCATACTGTGTCAATGCCTTTTTCGAGTGCTCTCTTAGCAACAACTTCTCCAACCACTTTAGCAGCTTCTTTGTTTCCGCCGTAAGCAACCTTTTCTTTGATTTCCTTATCTAATGTAGAAGCAGCAACAAGTGTATGACCTTTAGTGTCATCTATAATCTGAACACTGATGTTCTTTGTGCTTCTAAATACGCACATTCTTGGTCTCTCAGGAGTTCCGAACACCTTGTTTCTTACTCTTTGATGTCTTCCCAGACGTTTCGCATTTCTGCTCGCTTTACCTGACATTCAATTCACTCCTTTCCTATTTACCTGTCTTTCCTTCTTTGCGGATGATAACTTCATCAGCATATTTAATTCCCTTGCCTTTATATGGTTCAGGTTCTCTGTATGCTCTGATGTCTGCCGCAAAGTCGCCTACTAAAGCCTTGTTGATTCCGCTTACGATGATTTCGTTCGGTCCCGGAACCTCAGTCTTTACGTCTGCAGTATCTTTAACTTCTATAGGATGTGAATAACCTAAAGATAATACGAGTGTATCACCTTTCTTTTCAGCTCTGTATCCAACGCCTACGAGAACTAATTTCTTCTGGAAGCCTTCAGTAACACCTTTAATCATGTTGTTAACCAGTGCTCTTGATAAGCCGTGAAGAGATCTTTCTTCTTTCTGATCGGATCCTCTTGTGAATGTTAAAACTCCGTCCTTGTTTTCAATAGTGATTTTTGAGCTTAACTGCTCCTTTAATTCTCCCTTAGGTCCTTTAACCGTTACGAGATTTTTATCGCTGATATTTACTTCAACTCCAGCAGGAACAGTGATAGGTAATTTACCGATTCTTGACATTTACTTTACCTCCATTCCTTACCATACGTAGCAGATTACTTCGCCGCCGACATTTTCTTTTCTTGCTTCTTTGTCAGTGATTACACCTTTTGAAGTAGAAATGATTGCAATGCCGAGTCCTCCCAAAACTTTAGGGATATCGTCTCTCTTAGCATATACTTTGAGACCCGGTTTTGAGATTTTCTTAATTCCGGTAATAACTTTTTCTTTATTCTGGCCGTATTTCATCTGAATTCTGATGATGCCCTGTTTATTATCTTCTATAACATCATAGCCCTTGATGTATCCTTCTCTTAAAAGGATATCAGCAATTGACTTTTTCATCTTTGATGCAGGAACGTCTACGCTTTCGTGTCCAACCATATTAGCATTTCTGATTCTTGTAAGCATATCCGCAATAGGATCTGTCATTGACATTTAAAGTTCCTCCTTTCTTTCTCTATATTCTACCAGCTTGCCTTCTTAACGCCCGGGATCTGGCCTTTATATGCTAATTCTCTGAAGCATATACGGCAGATTCCGTATTTTCTTAATACAGAATGAGGTCTTCCGCAGATTCTGCATCTTGTATAAGCTCTGGTTGAATATTTAGGCGCTCTTTGCTGTTTAACTTTGAGAGATGTTTTTGCCATGTCTATATTCCCTCCTATCTTGTAAACGGCATACCGAGCATTTCAAGAAGAGCCATAGCTTCTTCGTCAGTCTTAGCCGTTGTTGTGAATACAATGTCCATACCCTTAATCTTGTCAATCTTATCATATTCGATTTCAGGGAAGATCAACTGTTCTTTAATACCCATTGCATAGTTGCCTCTGCCGTCGAATGAGTTTCTGCTTACACCTTTAAAGTCTCTAACTCTGGGGAGAGAGATATTAAAGAATTTGTCCGCAAATTCGTACATTCTGTCACCTCTGAGAGTAACTTTTGTTCCTATTGCAACGCCTTCTCTGATTTTGAAGTTAGCGATTGATTTTCTTGCTTTTGTGATAACCGGTCTCTGACCTGAAATCATCGCAAGCTCTTCAACAGCGCTTTCGAGGAGCTTAGGGTTGTCCTTAGCTTCGCCCAGACCCATGTTAATGGTGATTTTTTCTAATTTAGGAACTTCCATAACATTGTTATATTTGAACTTTTCCATTAATGCAGGAAAAACTGTATTTTTATAAGTTTCCTTTAATCTTGCTGCCAAAACTTTTCCCTCCTTTCAAGAATTAGTCAACAACCTTGCCGGTTTTCTTTGATACTCTGACTTTTTTACCGTTCTGGATTTCGTATCCGATTCTTGTAGGAGCATTTGCGCTCTTGTCAAAGTACATTAAGTTGGAAACATGTACAGGACCTTCTTTGTGTTCGATTGCGCCCTGTCTCATTGTATTGTTAGGTTTTCTGTGCTTTGTCTGAATGTTTACGCCTTCGACGATAGCCATATTTCTCTTAGGCATTACTTTAAGCACTTTGCCTTTTTTTCCTTTATCTTTACCAGTTAATACTAAAACTGTATCATCTTTTTTGATATGCATCCTATTGCCCTCCTATAATACTTCCGGAGCAAGAGAAACTATCTTCATGAAACTTTTGTCTCTCAGTTCTCTGGCAACCGGTCCAAATATACGTGTGCCAACGGGATTCTTATCATCCTTGATTACTACTGCTGCATTCTGATCGAATTTAACGTAGCTTCCGTCAGTTCTTCTTACACCGTGCTTGCTTCTGACAACAACAGCCTTAACAACGTCGCCCTTCTTTACAACTCCGCCGGGTGTTGCATCTTTAACCGCACATACGATTATATCTCCAATGTTCGCGTACTTACGGCTTGTTCCGCCGAGAATACGGATACATAACAACTCTTTTGCTCCTGAATTATCAGCAACTCTCAGTCGTGTTTCGTTCTGTATCATAACCTATAGTGCCTCCCTTCAAAAGTTATTTAACCTTTTCGATTACGTTTACAAGTCTCCATCTCTTGTCTTTTGAAAGAGGTCTTGTTTCCATAATTCTAACTTTATCACCGATATTGCATTCATTCTGCTCATCGTGAGCCTTGAATTTTTTTGTAACTTTTACAGCCTTGCCGTAAAGTGAATGTCTTACAAAGTCTTCAACAGTAACAACGATGGTCTTATCCATTTTGTTGCTTGTTACGATGCCCACTCTGGTCTTTCTTCTGTTTCTGTCCATGTTCATCCTCCTTTCGGCCTGTTATGCGTTCTGCTTTAACTGTTTTTCTCTGATAACAGTCTTGATTCTAGCGATTTCTCTTTTAACGTCTCTCATTTTGATTGGGTTTTCGAGCTGTCCTGTAACGTGCTGGAAACGAAGATTGAATAATTCCTGTTTCAGCTTTAACGCTTCGTTGTTAAGTTCCTGCTCGGTCATTTCTCTCATTTTTTCGATCTTCATTAAACTTCACCACCCTCTGCCTGTTCTTTAACGGCAAACTTACATTTTACAGGGAGCTTATGTGAAGCAAGTCTCATAGCTTCTCTTGCTTTTTCTTCCGAAACTCCGCCAAGTTCAAACATTACTCTGCCCGGCTTAACTACTGCTACCCAGTATTCCGGAGCACCTTTTCCGGCACCCATACGTACTTCGGCAGGTTTCTTTGTTACCGGTTTGTGAGGGAAAATCTTAATGTAAACATTTCCTCCTCTTTTGATATATCTTGTCATTGCAATTCTGGCTGCTTCTATCTGATTGGAAGTGATCCAGCCCGGTTCTGCTGCTACCAGACCGTAAGTTCCGTATGTGATTTTGTTACCTCTTGTTGCAACGCCCTTCATTCTTCCTCTGTGAACTCTACGACGTTTAACTCTTTTTGGCATTAACATAAGCCTTATTCCTCCTTTCCGGTCCGAATACTATTCTTCAACAGCAGGTTCTGCTGCTTCTTCTACTACTTCTTTTGGAGCAGGCGCTTCTTTAGGAGCTTTTCTGGTTCTTGGATTTACATAAACCGGTTTCTGTTCCTGTTCTCTGTTGTTGTCGCGTCTTTCTCTTCTGTTTTCTCTGCCGCCGTCGTTTCTTCTCTTCTTGTCGAAGTTTCTCTTTCTTTCCTGCGGTGCAGCTTCTTCCTGGATATCTCCGAACTTGCCGAGAATTTCGCCGTGGTTAATCCATACTTTTACGCCGATTTTTCCGTAAGTTGTGTCTGCTTCCCAGAAGCCGTATCCGATGTTGGCTCTAAGTGTATGAAGAGGTACGTTTCCTTCGTTGTATTTTTCGCTTCTTGCAATTTCAGCTCCGCCGAGTCTTCCGGAAACAACAACCTTGATTCCCTTTGCGCCGGCTTTCATTGTTCTGCCGATAGCCTGTTTCATAGCTCTTCTGAATGATACTCTTCTTTCGAGAGACTGTGCGATGCTTTCAGCAACGAGCTGTGCGTCAAGTTCAGGTCTTCTTACTTCGTTGATGTTGATAACAACTTCTTTGCCTGTAAGCTTCTGAACGTCTGCCTTGATTTCTTCGATGCCGGCTCCGCTTCTTCCGATTACCATACCCGGTTTAGCTGTGAATACAGTAACTTTAACGTTGCTGCCTGCAGATCTTTCGATTAAAATCTTAGCAACTCCTGCTAAATATAACTTTTTCTTTAAGAACTTTCTAATTTTATCGTCTTCAACTAAATAGTCTGCGAAATCTTTCTTGTTTGCGTACCATTTGGAATCCCAGTCTTTGATAACGCCAACTCTCAGTCCGTGCGGACTTACCTTCTGACCCATTCAGCAAACCTCCTTTACTATGCTCTTTCTCTTAATGTAACACCGATATGACTGCTTCTCTTTAAAATCATTGCAGCTCCGCCTTTGCAGCCGGCTCTCCATCTCTTCATTGTAGGACCCTGGTTAGCGTAAATTTCAGCTACATATAATTTATTTACGTTCATATTATGATTGTTTTCTGCGTTTGCAGCTGCAGATTTTACCACCTTTAAAATAGCTTCTGCACTGCTGCCCGGTGTGAACTTTAAGATTGCCTGAGCCTCGCTTAAGCTTTTGCCTCTTACAAGGTCTGTTATTGGCTTTAATTTGCTAGGTGAAATCCTAACATATTTTGCTACAGCCTTAGCTTCCATCGAGTTACCTCCTTATCTATTTCTTAACTTTAGATGATTTTTCTTTATCAGCATGACCTCTGTAGGTTCTTGTAGGAGCGAATTCCCCAAGTCTGTGACCTACCATATCTTCAGTGATATATACAGGAACATGTTTTCTGCCATCGTGTACAGCGATTGTGTGACCAACCATCTGCGGGAAAATTGTTGATGGTCTGGACCATGTCTTAATCACTTTCTTTTCGTTTGCCGCATTCATTTCTTCTATAGCTTTTAAAAGCTTAGCATTTACAAAAGGGCCTTTTTTGAGTGATCTACCCATTGATTAATTCCTCCCTCTATTATTTGTCATTTCTTCTCTTTACGATATATTTGTTAGAATGCTTATTCTTCTTTCTTGTCTTATAACCGAGAGCCGGTTTACCCCAAGGAGTAACAGGATTTGCTCTTCCGACAGGAGCTCTTCCTTCACCGCCGCCGTGTGGGTGGTCGTTAGGATTCATTACAGAACCTCTTACTGTAGGTCTGATGCCCATATGTCTTTTTCTTCCTGCTTTACCGATGCTGATATTTTCGTGATCGAGGTTTCCTACTTCACCGATAGTAGCTCTGCATTCGATTCTTACTTTTCTTACTTCTCCGGACGGAAGTCTTACCTGTGCGTAATTGTCTTCCTTAGCCATGAGCTGAGCGGAGTTTCCTGCGGATCTTACCATCTGAGCGCCTTTGCCCGGCTTGAGCTCGATGTTGTGGATTACTGTACCTACAGGGATGTTCTTAAGAGGAAGTGCGTTACCCGGTTTGATGTCTGCGCCTTCGCCTGATAAGATAACGTCGCCTACTGACAGTTTGTTAGGAGCGATGATGTATCTCTTTTCACCGTCTGCGTAAACGATGAGGGCGATGTTTGCACTTCTGTTAGGATCGTATTCGATAGTAGCAACCTTGCCCGGAATACCGTCCTTATTTCTTTTGAAATCTATGATTCTGTACTTAGCTCTTGTTCCGCCGCCTCTGTGTCTTACTGTGATTTTACCTCTTGAATTTCTTCCTGCATGCTTTTTAAGAGTCACTGTAAGAGATTTTTCTGGAGTAGAGGTTGTAATTTCTTCGAATGTTGAAACTGTCATACCTCTCTGGCCCGGAGTGGTTGGTTTATATTTTTTGATTCCCATCTTTTATATCCTCCTTCTCTTAGAGTCCCTGGAAGAATTCGATTTCTTTGCTGCTTTCAGTAAGCTTCACGATTGCTTTCTTTGAGCTTGCTGTCATTCCTGCTGTTCTTCCCATTCTCTTAAGTTTGCCTCTGCAATTCATAATGTTAACTTTTTCAACTTCAACGCCGAAAATTTCTTCGATTGCCTGTTTTACCTGAGTCTTGTTAGCGTCTTTAGCAACTTTAAAAGTGTATTTTCTTTCCTGTGTATCATCCATACTTTTTTCTGAAATTACAGGTTTTAATATTACATCATAAGGTGTTTTTGTTGTTGACATTTATGCGTACACCTCCTCAATTTTGCTTACCGCATCCTTTGTAAGGATAAGGCTTGTGTGGTTTAACATATCGTAAACGTTAAGAGCTGTAACGATAGTTGTATCAACGCCCGGAATGTTTGATGCAGACTTGATTACATTCTTATCTACTTCCGGTAATACGATGAGAGCTTTTTTCTCTGCGTTTACTGACGCAAGCATCTTAACCATTTCTTTTGTCTTTGGTTTTTCGAATGTGATAGCATCTATCACGATGAGTTCGTTTTCAGCAACCTTTGAAGTGAATACGGACTTCATAGCCAGTCTTCTTACCTTCTTGTTGATTGTGTATCTGTAGCTTCTTGGCTTCGGTGCAAATACGATACCGCCGCCTACGTGGTTAGGAGCTCTTCTGCTTCCCTGACGTGCTCTGCCTGTTCCCTTCTGTCTGTACGGCTTCTGTCCTCCGCCTTTAACTTCGCTTCTTGTTTTAGCGGACTGTGTGCCCTGTCTCTGGTTTGCGAGATAGTTCTTTACAACTTCCTGAACAGCATATTCATTTATTTCAATTCCGAAGATATCGTCTTTTAATTCGATTTCTCCTACAGCCTCACCGGCCATATTGAGCATTTTTACTGTTGCCATCTGTATTTCCTCCTTTCCGACTCAACTATTTCTGACCTTTTACAGCGTATTTAACTTTTAAAAGGCCGCCTCTTGGTCCGGGTACTGAACCTTTAACGAGAACAACATTTCTGTCTGCGAGAACCTTAACGAGTTCGAGGTTCTGAACTGTTGTAGTTTCTCTTCCCATTCTTCCCGGAGCCTTGTTTCCTTTGAATACTCTTGAAGGATAAGTACCGGCTGCAAGACCGCCCGGTAATCTCTTGTGTTTTGAGCCGTGAGTCATAGGACCTCTGTGGTGTCCGTGTCTCTTAATGTTACCCTGTGTTCCTTTACCTTTTGAAACGCCTGTAACATCAAGCTTTGCGCCTTCTTCTAAATCAGCAACTGTGAATTCCTGACCGAGTTCGTAAGCTGCTGTATCATCCACTCTTACTTCTGTGAGATATTTCTTTGCAGGTACCTGCCATTTAGCGAAGTGACCTTTGAGCGGGTTTGTAAGTCTCTGTTCTTTAACCTCACCGTATCCGAGCTGAACTGCACTGTATCCGTCATTCTCAACAGTCTTGATCTGTGTTACCACCATCGGACCTGCTTCGATAACAGTTACAGGGATAGCTGTTCCTTCTTCGGAAAAGATTTGAGTCATTCCAATTTTCTTTCCTAAAAATGTTTTCATGTTTACCTCCTGTTTTCTTACAGCGGATTACTTTCGTAATCGTACTAAGGATTTCTTACAGCGGATTGCTTTCGCAATCATACTAAGTTGAGAGGATCTGTATATCTCATTTTTCTTAGTATTCTGTCTTTTGCCTGTCCTACAGTTTGATTTCTACGTTTACACCTGCAGGTAAATCAAGCTTCATAAGTGCGTCAACTGTCTTTGGACCCGGGTTAAGGATGTCAACCAGTCTCTTGTGTGTTCTCTGTTCGAACTGTTCTCTGGAATCCTTATACTTATGCACGGCTCTTAAGATTGTTACGACCTGTTTCTCTGTCGGAAGCGGAATAGGACCTGATACTTCTGCTCCTGTTTTCTTTGCCGCTTCAACAATTCTTGCTGCAGACTGATCAAGAGCTTTGTGATCGTAAGCCTTCAGTCTGATTCTGATTTTCTGTGTTGCCATTTGTTTTCCTCCTTGTTTATTTTCGTACGTTTTCGCTATGCTCGTACGAGGCAGTCCTCGATACACTTATCCGGGTGTTTCCTTATTTTTGGCACACCTTAAAAGCGTGGAGAACCCCTTCGCCTCTTTCTTGAAGAGACAATTCTCCGCAGAAATTCTCTGATAGCTCAGTAACTTCCTGCTTCTACGCAATATAAGCAAGCTTAATCATTATACTACCCGCATCATAGTAATGCAAGCATTTTTTATCATATTTTTCAGTTTTTCAGTAAGTTTTTTCGCAGTATTTCAACGTTTTTAAAACCGGCTTTATTTAAACGCTTCCGTGTGTTTCATTTTGCTTGTTTTCGCATTGTCCCTGAATTGAAATTCCTTAGTTTCTGCAGGTTCCGGCCGCTCATTCCAGCGGGATCGTGAATAAAATTTACCGCTCAGCCTCGTCCGGCGGAGCCCCGGATGAGACCGGAACAAAGCCGAAAATACCTCGCCCTGGAAGTATTAAAACAAGCAACGGGCGGGACACACCGCATCCCGCCCGACAACATTTTATTGAAATTATTATTCGATTATTCCGTATTTAAGCTTCAGCTTCAATATACGAAGCACGCTTTCGTTCAGCCGCTCTTCGGATATTTCTCCTCTTTCCACCGCCGTCAGCACGCCTTTTGCTGTATTGCGGAAATCCTTCGGATCAAGAAGAATATCTACCCCTGCACCGATACACTTAATGCATAGTTCATCGGGAGCGTATTTTGAATTTACAGCCTCCATTTTCAGGCTGTCCGTAATCACAACACCCGAAAATCCCAGCTCGCCTCTCAAAATATCCGTAATAATTGTTTTAGAAACAGTGGCCGGCACAGAATCTATCTCCGGCACTGTAAGATGACCCACCATAACCATATCCGCATCCGCGTCAATTCCTGCCTTAAACGGCAGCCAGTCTTCCGCAGCCAGAGTCTCTTTTGACTTGTTTACATATGCGGCAGATGAATGACTGTCCTCCGAAGTGTTCCCGTGTCCCGGAAAATGCTTCAGACTGCATATTATTCCGGCTTTGTGAAAACCGTTTACTGCCCCGGGAATCAGCTCTGCGGCCTGCTCACAGCTGTCGCTGTAAGCCCTTGTTCCGATAACTTTATTCTCCGGATTTGACCATACATCCGCTACAGGCGCAAAATCAACGTTAAACCCGTAGCCTGCAATGTATTGTCCTATGGTATAAGCATTGCTTTCAGCCGTCTCCGCTCCGCTGTCCTTGTAATTGTACATCGGTTTCATTTCGGTTCCTCCGAAGGTCGACATGAGACGGCTGACGTTTCCGCCTTCTTCATCTACCGCCACAAAAATCCCGAGCTTCGAAAACGACTGAGTGTTGTTCACCAGAGTCCCGACCTGTTCTTCCGAAACAAAATTCGGTTTGGAATACATAATTCCTCCGACAGGATAATCATTTATCGCCTGTTCCGTTACCGGGCCCGCTTCGGTAACCGAATTATACGGGATAAGATTTTCCGGGGAAATTATAAACATCTGGCAAACCTTTTCCCATGTTGTCATTCTCGCAAGAATTTCTTCAGCCCGTATTTCTT
Organism: Bacillota bacterium; assembly: GCA_030526325.1. GTDB lineage: Bacteria > Bacillota > Clostridia > Peptostreptococcales > Anaerovoracaceae > RGIG1899. Next base: position 10,271 of record JAUNCY010000021.1, on the reverse strand, counting down.
CACGGGTTTTCTGAACCCGTGATTCATTTCCCTGTCCGTTTCCGCTTTCATTTACGGAATCTGCGTTCTGATTTTCCGTAACCTTCGGTGTTTCAGCTGCTCCGAATTCTCCGACGAAATGCTTTACCCCGAAAAATATCAGAGCTAAGCATAAGCACATAATAAGTATTATCCCGAGCACTCTGAACAGGCGGATTCCTTTTTTCTTCTTCTGTCTGTGCCTGTTTTGCCTCACTGTCTATCACTCCCATTCACAGACGTAAGCAATTTTTCCCTGATGGAATCCTGCTCCAACCGTACTGTTTCTCTGGTCATTCCAGTTCCATCCGCCCATAGACGGTATATTCCACAGCATAATATAGTACTCTTCGGTTCCGTCCAGATCCACCCTCGACGGTTCTCCCGGGCCCCAGCACTCATAGCTGAAATCCTCGCCCGTTATCCAGTGTCCGAACACGTTTCCGTAATAATCATAGGAAGTATATCCTCCAAGCCACAGATAATCGTAACCGGCTTTCTCCGCAAGCTTTATTATAGTATTCAGCTCATCCGCAGATGTAACCGTAGCAAGATGGCCTCCTTTGGCTATACATTTTTCGTTTGCTTCTTCCCAGGATACATCCTCCGCAAATATTTCATATCTGCCGCTGTGTTTGTATTCTGTCGGGTTAGTTGCTGCACTCGGAGTAAAATCGTCCGTGCAGATGCCTTTATATCCGCTTCCCTTAACGGTTAATTCCACTGTTCTGGAAGCGAATTTGTCTATTGATTTATCGGTAACATACTCAATAACATAAGTTTCCTTTTCCTTTTCATATACAGAAGCATATATCTGAGACAGATCATACAGATCGTCTATAAACCAGTATCTTCCTCCGCTTCCCTCCGCAATTTCTCTCAGTGTCATCTCATCCACATCATATCCGACACCTATGATGTAAACAGGAACACCCAGAGCAGAGGCTTTTGAAAGGACTTCATCGGCCGTTCTGAAGCTCTTGTTGTCAATTCCGTCCGTGAATGCGACTACGCAGCCAGCCCCCTTCTGTCCCGCAGCATGAACAACGCTTGTATATAAAGCATCGTAAAACGCGGTCTGCCCCTCAGGGTACATGTTGTTGATTCCGTTGCTGAGCAGCTTAACATCCTTTGTATAAGTGCACATCTGCCTTACGATATTGTCAAAAGAGATTATTTCAGCCTGGTCACCCACATTGTATTGAAGGCTCCTCACAAACTCATTCATTACATTCTTGATTTTATCCATATCGGAATAGTCAATACTTCCGCTTTTATCAACCGTAAGTGTTATAGACAATCCTTCGCTTTTGTCCAGCCTGTTTGCGGCAGAAACCTCTCTGCTGACCAGTTTTCCTCCTTCGACCTTTTCAGTCAGGGTAAACATCTTTCGATCTAAGTCCGGAATAGTTTCCGATGTATACGGATCTTCGATTCTGTAATACAGTCTGACGGTAGGATAATCCGACACATCAGCAGTTACAAACTCAATATAAGGTTCATCGTAATCCTCATCCTCTTCCTGTTCCTGCGAAATATTCTGCGGTTCACCGGCGTCATAGGAATCATCTTCTTTATCACCTTTCATGACAGAAATTCCCACAATAACAATAATCAGTGCCAGCGCCGCTATAATCCCAATGATTATTTTAGTCAGATGATTGTTTCCCGAAGGAGGCTCAGTCGGATTATCGCCTGTATTCTTTTCAAAAGCTTCAGCAGAATCAATATCCCTGCTTCTGTCTGAAGCTTCCGGCGAATCTGCCTCCCGAATATCTCCGGACTTATCTCCCTCTGCTCCGGCACTGCCGGAATCCTGTCCTCCGCCATAAAGAGCCGCTCCCGCAGCCACAGTTACGTCTACGGCTTTTTCAGGTTCTTCTCCGGGTTTTCCGGGTTCTGCGTTTACCGATTTTTCCTCATTCCTGATACGCTTTCCGCAGTTTGAGCAGAATACCGCATCATCAGACAGTTCGCTTCCGCAATACTTACAATACAAAAAATCACCTCTTGTTTTTTATAATTATATTATTACATAATTATACTAAATCATACAAAATAGTCAATATATGTATATTTTCATTTCCGCTGCCGTTCGGATTGGTATCATGAACTTCAATAAATTCCGGGCAGCGACACGGGGTCTGCAGATTCCTTCGGGGTAAAGAAAGAGCCGAAGCATTTCTGCTTCGGCCTGTTATTGTTGAGGACTTATATTGTCTGTGTATGAATTTTAATAGTTTTCTGCTTTGATATGGAAAAATGCCTGCGGGTGCTTGCATACCGGGCAAATTTCCGGAGCCTCGGTTCCTACATAATGATGTCCGCAGTTTGCGCACTGCCATACAACCGGCTCATCTCTCTTGAACACTACGCCGTTTTTAATGTTTCCAGCTAATTTTCTGTATCTTTCTTCGTGTTCTTTTTCTACAGCCGCAACGCCTTCCATCTGAGCTGCGATTTCCGGGAATCCTTCTTCTCTTGCGGTCTTAGCCATTTCTGCATACATATCTGTCCATTCGTAGTTTTCGCCTTCTGCAGCATCAAGAAGGTTTTCCATTGTTGTTCCGATTCCATGAGCAAGCTTAAACCAAAGCTTAGCATGTTCTTTTTCATTTTCTGCAGTTTCTTCGAAAATCTTCTGAATCTGAACGTAGCCTTCCTTCTTAGCAGCTGATGCATAATATGAATACTTGTTTCTTGCCTGAGATTCTCCGGCAAATGCAATCATTAAATTTTCAAGTGTTTTTGTTCCTTTTAACTCTTTCATATCAGTTCTCCTTTCAGTTTTCTTCTTTTTTCTTTACATTCCGGGCATACTCCCGAGAAAATAAGGTCATGCTTTTCAATATCAAATCCGTTGCTGTTCCTTATGTGTTTTTTTATTTCCTCACTCAGGTCCGGCATATCCATGTCAAAAACGCCTCCGCACACTCTGCATTCGATGTGGTAATGAGGGTGAAGGATATGATCGACGCGATTTGCCGAATCAGGCACCTCAACCTTTCCAAGCAGCCCGTTATCCACAAGTATCTTCAGATTTCTATAAACAGTTCCCTTGCTTATGGTCGGGTGCTTTTTTCTTATGTGCATGTATACCTCGTCGGGAGTAGGATGATTCCGCAGATCCATTACCGCCTGAAGCACCAGGTCTCTCTGTATTGTGTTTCTGGTTCCTGCCATAATTCTCCTTAGCTCCTTATTGATAACTTTTATTAATTAGTATTATATATTAATTAATGGCTTTGTCAATACTGTTCTCAAAAAATCCAATAAAATTCTAATACAATTTTTCCCAAAAAATCATACTGCGGTTCACAGCACGTAATTCCTGTTGCACATATGACACTGATAATGCTCGTCATACTCCATCACCACATTGCCGTCATAATAAGTATCCGTTAAATAACTGATATTGTCTCCGATACACCGGTCATAGTAAATAAGATATTTGTCATCGTTCTTTCGGTAGACCACCCTTCCTCTGGGAAAGAAATCGAAGTCCACCCTGTACTTTTTTTCATAATGCCTGTCCCAGATTTCGAAATGACTTTCCGGATATATCAAAAAATCCCCGTAATTTTCCGCGTCCTTCAACGAACAGCTGTGAATCAGAAATTGTCCGTTCACGTAGAAAAAAAGTCCCACATCTCCTCTGCACATAATCATCCCTCCGTTTTTCGCCCCCGGTTACACATCCATGCACCCGTTCCGGCACTTATTGAAATCCCTATATTATATAATTACGGATAAGTTTCAAATTCCCTTCCAAAAGATAAAAAAATTTTTATTTTTTTCTAATAAATACGCAAAAACCTGTTTTCACTGATTTTCAGACGCATAAAAAAACAGCGGGATATCATTTGCGCGCTCCGCTGCTTTTCTTACTTTCTCCGGGCTTTTTTGAGTTTTCCCTCATACTTCCGGAGCAGATTTTCTTATATAAACTGAATTTCGGGCATTGAATCAGGTGTCCCGCTGCTGCTATAATCAGCAATGCGGCGGCACCGATGCATATTCGTATGATAATGGCTTTCCTTCCGATTCTTCTTTTAGTTGTTATCTCCTCCATTTGCAGCATCCTCCCTGTCTCCGTATGCCCAGTAAATTGTCATATCTTCGTATTTCATTTCAAGAACAGCGGCTTCGTTTTCCTCAATTATGCGAAAATCCCAGCACTTTTCGGACTGATCCATATCGGAAACCAGATTCCCGTGAATAATATCATCCTCCACAGTGTATGTGCCGTGCCAGCTCTCAGCGCCTATAAACCAGCTCATCTGTCCGCTGCTGCGGATTTCCATACTTGCTCCCCATTCACCGTAGCCGGGAAACAGATCCAGTGAGTTCGCAAATTCGTTTAAATCGTTCCTGTCTTCATCCAGATGCCACGGGCCTACAGTCTCTACTTTTTCCGCCGCTTCATTTCCGGGCTGCTTTGAGCACTCTCCGCTGTATATCTGTCCGTCGGCTTCCGACAGGATTACATAGCAGCCATCCTCGTTTCTCAGTTCAAAGGAATATGTACGGCCTTGTTCAGCAGGGAAATGCACAGTACACACACTGAACTCTATCCCTCCGGTTTCCTTTACCGTAAACCCTATTCCGAAGTCATCAAGATTTGCTCCGTTTGGAATGTCTTCTGTACGCACCGTAACTTCTGCGTAAGACCTGCCCAGTTCTTCTCCGTCCGCAGCATACATTCCTCCACTTTGAAAAGGCTCATCCCCTATATAGCAGGTTATTCCGATTCCCGCCACAGATTCCTCTATACAGATATCCTGAGAATCATCATTCTGCACCGTTTCTTTTCCGCATCCTGCGGTAAACATGCACAGCATCACCGCCAGAAAAAATATACTTATTTTTTTCATATAAAAAACCCCCTTAATTACTGCCGATTTTACTTTCTCCCCTTCGGCTTATATATCTTAAAGAACTGTCTGATGTGCTTTTCCACCAGCTGCATAACTTCAGCCTCCCGTTCAGGCTCCCTGTCGCAAAGGTTAATCCACACATTAACAGGCAGACACAGCTGAGCCGCCATAATCTCCGGATCATCCTCCTCCAGAACCTCCTGCCTGATCAGATACTTCATCAGTCCGGTAAAGTACTGAAGCACATCGGAATAATTCTGTCTGGTCTGCAGCTTAGCCAGTTCCGGATTCCTGAACTGCTCAATCACCAGCATTTTACGCGCCCTGCTGATATACGGTTCCTTTATGATATACCGGATCTGCCCCAGAATCATCTGCACAGCTCCGTCCGGAGTCAGAGCCTGTCCTCCTGCTTTATCGGCGTCGTTCTCCCAGTCTGCATTGGCAAATATAGAATGTTCTTTATACGGTTCAAGAACATCCTGCACAATCGCGTCCAGAATTGCCTGTTTGCTGGAAAAATGGCTGTAAAGAGAAGCCTTTCGAATTCCTACTGCATCGGCAATCTGCGACATGGAAGCTGCCTCGAAGCCATTCACGGAAAACAATTCCAATGATGCTTCCAGAATCTCCGATTTTGTATTTCCCCGTTCCACACACATACCTCCTCATATATACATCATTATGTCTATGCGTATCCATTATAGCTTCCTATCGTTCGGTAGTCAATCCCGTACCTTTTTATTATCCGGATAATCATCACAGTGTTATGCAGCACATTCGGTCAGAAGCATACATTGTATCCTCGAAATCACGACGAACTTCGGAACCGTAAAAAAAGGTCAAAAAAGCCGAAAGAAACCAATACTCTTCCGGCTCATCCGTCTTCTTCATTTCACATTCTGTCAAAACTTATAGTTTTCTTCCACGGGATATTCATCCCGGTCTGAGAAATGCCACCATTCGTTTTCGTAAGGCTCGAATCCGCATTCTTCCATAATTCTTTCCATGAGAAGGGAATTCATCTTCGCGGCTTCCGAAACTCCCTCATACGTCCTTTTTGCCTGCTCTGAAAAGTCGTCAAAGCCGGTAGGCATTTCTACATAATCTCCGCCGGTTTTAACCAGCGTGATGTCCACTGTATTTCCTCTGCTGTGAGAAGATGCCCCTGTATTTGGATTTGCAACGAAGGTATCATCAGGATAAACCTCCCATAGTTTAAACTGGGCAGATACCGGTCTGAATGCATCCCAGATTTTAATCCTGAAGCCTTTTTCTTTAAGCTTATCCTGAGCCTCAGCCAGCTTTCTCACAGTCCCGTATCTCAAATACGCCTCATCGAAATCGTATATCACCCAGCCGGTAAAGTTGTCTTCAGATGCGTATTTAAGTTCTACTTCTATGTCAGGTATATATTCTTTAACATTTACAAAGTCTTCGTCTCTTATCATAACATTCTCCTCTCCCGCCTCGTTTTCCTTTTCAACAGGTTCGTTTTCCTCTTCAGCCGGCTCGCTTTCATATGATTCATTTTCATCCTCTTCAATCTCCCCGTCCGGATAATACGGACCGCCGAAAACATCCCCTTTTCGCTTTCCGCTCATAAGAAATAAAAAAGCAGCACAGATTACAAGGGCCATCACAATAATAATAACTGCTGTTGTCACAGAATCCCCCCCATTTCAAATATGTATCATTACATTTTATGCGTTTCATCAGAAAAAATTCTGCTCCTTTCATTTCATCGCTTTTATGACAGTATCTGTAAACGACAAAATATCCCAAGCGCCGGGTCATACCCGGCATTTGAGATATCAGCTTTTATTTCTATTTAGAGCATTTCCACATTATAAAGAACTACTGCCATCTCGGCCCTCGTCAGAAGTCCTTTCGGCGCAAAGTTTCCGTCATCATAACCCTTGATGACTCCCGCTTTTACCAAAGTTCCAACCGAAGCGGATGCATATGATGCTATTTGGGATCTGTCTCCGAACATGCTCACATCGCTGCTGTAAGTAAGAGTTTTTCTTCCTGTCACTTTTATCGTTCTGTCAATAAGCACCATAGCGTCTTCTCTGGACAGGCTTTCAGTCGGATTATACATACCGTATGCCCCCTGAGCTATTCCGAGAGCCTTCGCAACTCCTATGGCCTGATAATAATAGCTGTCTTTCGGCACATCCTGGAAATTATCTGTTACCGTCGCACTGAGGCCGAATGCTCTGTAGAGCATGAGAATAAAATCTCCTCTTGTAATATTGGCAGCCGGGCTGTAGCACATCCCTGAAGAATCGTTATCGGTTCCTTTTACTATACCTTTCTTATACAGATAGTCGATTTTTCCTGCGGCCCAGGAATAATCCTGCTTAACATCCTTGAAGTATGCAGAAGAATCAGTGTATATACCGTCATCTGTCACAGTAATTCTTATTACGCCCTCATACTCAGCACCGTCACTTCCGTATGCAGTGTATTTGAGGTCAAAAGTACCCGAATAATTTTTATTAGGTTCAAAGCTTACCTTGCTGAGAAGGCTTACTCCGGTTCCTGTTCTGTAATATTTCTCACTCGATTTTACATATGATCCGGTTTCCGCGGCACTCTTGTAATCATAATAAAGATATCCGTATGTGCTTGACGGAAGTGTGAATTTTACGTAGCTGAAGCTTCCGCCGTCAGCGTCCCTGAACTTCGTGTTAATATCCGCAGAGGACATAGCGAGAACTTTGGAATTGCCGACTTTATATGTGATATTCTCCAGTTTGTCGGAAACACCTACTTTTATTACCACATTTCCTTCAAATTTATCTCCCTCGCTGTCATAAGCGGTATAATCTATCGTTACTGTTCCTGTATAGTCTGTTTTAGGAACGAAGGTGATATTTCCAATCAGATTTTTCCCGCTGCCTGTTCTATAGTACCTGGTACTGCTGCCGACTTTCACCGGGCTGCTCTGAGAACTGCTGTAATCATAATAAAGTGTTCCATAGCTGATTGACGGAAGTTCGAAATATACATAGTTAAGGCTGTTGTCACTCCTGCTGTCGATGGCTTTTGTAAAATCACTTACATAAAACTTTACATCCTCATTCTTTCCGGTCTGATAGGTTATTTCGCTGAGATCGGAGGATGTATCCTTTACAGTAATCTTTATTTCTCCCGAATAATCTGTACCGGAAGAATTATATGCTGTGTATTTTATATAGAAGGTTCCGGAATATGTGGATTTCGGAACAAAGGTTACTTTTGAAAGAAGATTTCCGCTTCCCGAAGCATAGTATTTTGTACTTGAACTTACCTTTGAATCATAATTTGAAGAACTCGTGTAGTCATAGTACAGCACGCCCTTGCTTGAGGACGGCAGTTCAAATTTCACGTAATTCAGACTCTTGCTGGTTTTTTTGGATAAAACGTTTTTAAAATCGTTTAACAGAAAGTCCAGGGTTCCGTCCTGATCCACCGTATAGGAAATGGTGCTAAGATCCGATGTCTGCTCATTGATTGTAATGATTATAGATCCGTCATAGTAGTCCCCGCCGCTTACATAAGCTCTGTACTTTACAGTCGCGGTTCCGGTGCTTCCGGAAGGCACAAAACTAAGCTTGCTCATATATTTTTTTGAACTTGATGTTCCCGAGTAATAATATTCCCCGGATGTGCTTGTTATTTTGGTCGAGCCGTCGTAATACAGATAACCTTTTGAGGAGGACGGCAGAGATGTGAATTTTATATAATCCACGTCCTTTCCGCCGGAAACGGCTTTAACCTTCGAGTTTATATCGGTTCTGGAGATGCTGTATGTTTCGTCTGCGGTGATTGTCGCCTTTATATCAGCCGGATTCGAAGAAATCACAGTAAATGTAACCTTGCCCGCATATTTTTCTCCGCTGTCGTCGTATACATTGTATTTTATTTCCGCAGTGCCGGTGAAGGATGAGGCCGGAACAAATACCATTCCGTTCCCCAGAAAATCGCTGAGGCTGTATGCTGTTCCGGTATTTGCAGCAGTGCCCTTGTCAGAAGAAGAAACGTATCCTTTATACACGATGCCTGCTGTACTTGACGGAAGAGATGTAAACTCTATTCTGTCAAAATCACTTTCTGATGAAGTTGCAGATTTGAATTTTGCATTTACCTGTGATGCCGGAAAAGCTTTTGTCTCTTTCTGGGTCAAAGTTCCTCCGTCCACAGTCGGAATCTCAGGATTGTTTACAGTAATTGTGAGTTCCACTGTTCCCACTGCTCTGTCAGTTTCGCTTTCAATGTATGTTACTGTATATTTTTTATCCCCCGATGAAGCTGCCGTATATGAAATGTTCCCCATGTCGGAATAAGCAATCGGTTCACCTAATGTATAGCTGCTGCCTGATACCAGAAACTCTCCGTCGTTTGAAGAACCTTTGTCTTCAATCTTAATCGCATTCAGAAGATTCCCGTCATTTCTCTTATATTTACCCGAAAACTCTGATGCAGTAAAACCCACGGTTTTTCCGGAAATCACGGATTTGCTTATGGATCCGCTTACGGATGCATTTATCTTTTGTGCTCTGGATACGCTGACTGTATACACTGTGCTGTAGGTTTCGTCACTTCCGTCAACCTTATACTTAGCGGTGCCCTTAGTGTTTTCACCCACATCTACCGCATCGTATCCGGGATCCCATGTCATGCTGTGTTCTTTTGCTCCGGAATCCCATCTCAAAGTCAGGTATCCCGCATTGATTTTATCTGTATAGCTGTAAGGAACCTCCACGTTAATCGACGTGCCTTCCACTTTGACATTTACTTTCGAATCGTCATATGAGGCTCCTGTGATTACATTCTGATTATCGGATGCTTCAACCGCAAAAACCCCTGCCGGGATGCACATTATAAGCATCGTCAGAGACAGAAAAACCGCCAGTCCTTTCTTTACTCTGTTTCCCATTGAATTAACCTCCTTTTTTCTACCAATTGTTCCTGTTTTTCCGGATTTTATTTATAGTTCATTCTACCATAACTGATCATAATTACCATATGAAAATACTCCCAATGTTATTTTTAATATATTAATTTGCAGAAAAAGACCGCAGCTTCCGCTGCGGCCTCATTTTCCGTCTTATCTTTTTTTACTTTTACGTAATTATTCGATGATTCCTGTTACTACGCCTGAACCTACTGTTCTTCCGCCTTCTCTGATAGCGAATCTTAACTGTTCTTCGATAGCAATCGGTGTGATAAGTTCGATTTCCATTCTGATGTTGTCACCAGGCATGCACATTTCTACGCCTTCAGGAAGTTTTACTGATCCTGTTACGTCTGTTGTTCTGAAATAGAACTGTGGTCTGTATCCGTTGAAGAACGGTGTATGTCTTCCGCCTTCTTCCTTCTTCAGTA
>JAUNCY010000020.1:25495-29224 GCA_030526325.1 Bacillota bacterium | reverse complement strand
TGCGACTGAAAAGAAAAATTGAATTGATTCAGGCAAAGAAAAACAGACAGGAAAAGGTCATTATTTCTGCCATTGAGGAAAAACTCGATAATGAATTTGCCGAGTATCAAAAGCAGCTTAATGAGCAGATTGATAAGATGAATAACGCCATTAAACGAAGTAAGGCGGAAGTTCTGTCAGACGAAGATAACAAGGAACTCAAGAAGCTCTATCGTAAAATAGTAAAAGCATTACACCCTGATATTAACCCCGATGTTTCCGAAGCTCAGGTGCAATTATTTGATAATGCTGTTTCAGCTTATAAGAACGGCGATTTGGTAACATTGAGGATTATCGGTGAAATGGTTGGAAGCAGTCAGATGCATGAACAGCATAAAGATGCTGTGACACAGCTTGTCGAAGAACGAGAGCGTCTGAAGGGATTGCTGAAATCTATAAGAGAGAGCATTGATAATATCAAATCAGAGTATCCGTACACAATGAAGGCTATTCTTGAGGATACAGAGAAAACCGTGCATAAGAGGCATGAGCTTGAAAGTATTCTTGAACAATATAATGAGCTTATCTTTATTTATAAGGCGAAAATCGAAGAAATGTTGAGGTGAGATTATGGGAGATTTGGTTAAATCCGGAGGCGGCGGACTTGCAGGGCTGCTGCACGGCAAAAGCGGAGAGATTTCCATACCAAAACCCTTTGAAAGAGATATATTTCTCTTTGATACATACGTAGCCGGAACAACCCATATCGAAGGTATAGAAGAATTAGAACCTCATCTGAATAACGATGACAGACTTGAATTTTTCAGAGAACCTGATAACCGGTATGATAAGCAGGCGATTGTCATCAAGACTGCTGACGGCGTTAAAATCGGTTATGTACCGAAGCAGGATAATGTAATATTTGCCCGCCTGATGGACGCAGGGAAACTCCTTTTCGCTAGAATTTCTTCAAAGGAAAAGAAAGGCTCGTGGGTCAGGATTTATATTAAGATTTTCCTGCACGAGTAAGCGGAGAATTAATCGAACAAACTGAGCTGAGTTCCTCCGGTTTTATCCTCAAAAGCATTAAGATATTCAAAAATCTGTTTGTTGTCGTGCATAATACCGCAGCGTTCGCATGTTTCATGAAAAAGCCTCATGAGCCTGCTGTTTTCAGGGCTGTTCAGAAAATAATTTGAACCGTAGGTGCTGATATATTTCTCTTTCATCCCAGGGAAATGCCGGTCCAGACATTTGTAAAAGTATTCCCGATTTCCATCCCTGAGGGTTACACCCATACCGAAGCACAGTACACCCTGAACTTCGGCTCTCTTGCAATAGTCCAGGATTCCTTTGATATTTTCTTCGGTGTCGTTAATAAACGGCAGGACGGGAGAGAGCCAGACGACAGAAGGAATACCGGCCTCCCTAAGCTTCATCAGAGCATCAAATCTTTCTTTTGTAGTACTGACATTCGGTTCAATTATCCGGCACAAATCTTCGTCATAGGTGGTCATAGTCATCTGCACCACACATTTAGTATTATCATTAATTTCTTTTATTACATCCATATCCTTAAGAAAACGGTTTGATTTTGTGATAAAAGTAAAACCGAAGCCGTATTTTTTGGCAAGCAGCATAGCCTTTCGCACATTACCAATTTCGTCTTCCTGCGGAATATAAGGATCTGTCATGGAGCCTGTTCCCAGCATGCATTTTGAACGTTTTCGAAACAGCGCGCTTTCAAGGAGCTCCAAAGCGTTTTCTTTGATTTCAATATCTTCGAATTCATGGTCAAAATGATAACATTTGCTTCTCGAATCGCAGTATATACATCCGTGGGTGCAGCCCCTGTATAAATTCATTCCATTGGACGATGACAGAATTCCTTTGGCTTTTTTAAAATGCATGATCTACATCCTTTCAAAATGATAACTCCATTATACCAAATCGTATTAATAATTGACACAAACAGATTAATAATATGCCTGTCGGCAGCAATTAAGATAATGTAGAATATAGGTGAAAAAGGTCGTATGGGATAAATGTTTTGGGGAGAGAGATTAAATATGAGGAATGCTGCTGTTATTGAGACCCGCAGCGAAATCAGGGACAGGCTGTGCCGTCTGTTTCTGATTTTTATCGGAGGGTGCTTCATCGGATGGATGTATGAGGAGATTTTTTATTTTATTACAGAAGAGGTTTTGCAGAACAGGGGAATACTGTACGGACCCTGGCTGCCCATATATGGGATTGGAGCAATAGGGATATATGCGCTGAAGCCGTTAAAAAAGAAACCTTCTCTGCTTTTTGCTTTGTGTACGGCGGTCTCGGGATTAGTGGAATACGTTATCGGTTATATTGGGGTATACATGCTGGATATGAGATTGTGGGATTACAGGGGACTTTTGTGGAATCTGGACTGTGTTATCAGCGCAATTTTCCGAACCCCTATTACATATTAATTAAGATGAATGCTCAGCTATTATTCAGGCACTTTACCCGTTCACTTGAACGGGTATTTTTATGTCAATAAAAGGAAAAAATAAGCGCGTTAATGACGTATTTTGACATAAATCACAAAATACAGTATTTACACTTTAAAAAGTATGCCAGATGTGATAGTATGATTAAAATAATTCATTTTGTTGGAACAATATACGAAATTTGTGACAAAATTCCAATAAAGGTTTGATAAGTATATTTTTAGTATTTTGAGGCGTATTATTATGAATGAAACGAAACTCAGCAAAACAGCGGTATTTTCATATGTGATAATAGTAATATTGTTTGCAGCATTTTTTCTGTACATGTGCTTTTGCGAAGAAGAATCAGTATACAATGTCAGAGAAGCAGAATCTTACGGTGTAATAAAAAACTACACAGAAACTGTTGTGGAGGATCCAGACCTGCCTGCGGGAATGTACAGAGAGTTTACCTGGAATATTCAGTCCAGCGGTCAATTCGATACAGTGCTGGCGTTTTATGTTGTTCACAGTAATGTCAAGGTGTATTTTGACAACGAACTTATGTACAGGCTTGCCAGAAGCGAGGATGGTATTATCGGGAAAAGCGCTGCCAGCAACTGGGTAATAGTGCCTGTATATACCGACGATACAGGAAAAGAAGTCAGGGTTGAGATTACTCCGGTATACAGAAGTGTTAAAAACCGTAATATAGAATTTTTGACAGGCTCTCTGAATTCAATTCTGCATTCGCTGCTCAGGAATGAGTTTTATTCAATTGTGGCTGCAGGTTTGTGTATAATTCTTGGACTGCTGATTATGGGAGTCTGGATTATTATGGTAAGGCTGAAGAAAGTAAGAGAATGGGATATATTTTATTTGGGAAATTTCTCTGTTTTTCTGGGCATTTGGAAAATTACCGATACGAGACTTTCGGTATTTGTATTTGAAAACCATTCAATGGCTCTGGGCTATATTACTATAGGCGTTCTGTTCCTTGCGTGCATACCTTTTATTCTATACATTAAAGGTGCATCTCCGGAACGAAGCGCAGGGCACGTAATTGTATGTGAATTAATTGCAGTGGCTGTGGCTGGAGCGGCGCTGTTCCTTCAGGTGCTTGGAGTTCTTGATTTAAAACAAACACTGCCTTTGGCTCACGGAGTAGTAATAATGACTATATGTCTGGCAGTAATAACGGCATATCGCAGAGAAAAATCGATGAGAAACGAATCAGTGAGAAAAACCTGGCTTCTGGTTTTTATTCCTGCAGCAGGAGTGGCTG
>JAUNCY010000020.1:0-25441 GCA_030526325.1 Bacillota bacterium | reverse complement strand
ATTTGATCTGCATGTATGTCAGAAACTCTTCGTCGGGACTTATATTTACTATATCTTCCTTTATAGTATTCCTTTTCGCCATGTTCACCGTCAGATTTTATGGAATGAACGTAAAAGCATATACAGATCCTCTTACCGGACTGAATAACAGAAGCCGCTGGGATGAGATGATGAATGGGGAAGAGAAGCCCGGAGAGTCTTACGGAATAATGATGATGGACTTAAATCATCTCAAATCCACAAATGACGTTATGGGTCATGAATTCGGAGATAAAATGATACGAAGTTTTGCCTGGATACTCAGAGAGTCTGTCCCAAGGGAATTCAATGTATGCAGATGGGGCGGCGACGAATTTGCGGTAATCGTCTGGGGTGCCGACGAAAAGCTCATAATGAACACGATAAAAGCAATAAACGAAAACGTTGAGAAATATAATTGTTTGGATGGAAATCCTGAAATAAGCTATGCGGTAGGATATGCTTTATCAACAGAGTTTCCGGAGCTGTCAAAGAAGAAAATGTTTGAAAAAGCCGATGAAAGGATGTACAGCAACAAAAAACTGTGGTATTAGTATGTAATATTATATTAATCAAAAAATACTTGAAAAAATAAGGCTGTTAATATAAAATTTATGCATTAATATTCTCGAAAAAAGTAAATTCTGCTTTTGTTCGGATGGTGTTTTGTCAGGCGTACTGAAAGGTACGAGTCAAAGCCAATTTCTATATGCTAGTGTTTCGTAGGATTGACCGGCTGCAGAAGTAGGGTCTGCAGCCGGTTTTTAGTGCAATTAAGCAGGATAGAGGTGAAAAAACAGTTTGCTCAATGTTTTGCGTAGAGAAGAAAAATATCCGCTGAATTTTCAGGAAGCAGTTCAGTTCTCACACAGGTTTTCACAGCTTCTTTCGGCAGATGAGCATTCAAAAAACGGAAGCTATATGGTCAGATCCCTGTATTTTGATACGACGGAGGATAAGGATTTCTTTGATAAAATTACGGAACAGAATGTCAGGAAAAAAATAAGGATCAGGATTTATTCTCCCGATTCTGAAACGGCGAAGCTGGAAATGAAGCAGAAACAGGGAAAATACCAGAGAAAACGTTCCCTTAAGATTTCCCGGAAAGACGCAGAGCTTATTATCGGAGGTCAGTATTCAGTACTTCTTGATTATAAGGAGGACTTTGCGGCAGAGCTTTTTTCCGTAATGGTAAATGAGTGTTATCGTCCCAAGTCAATAGTGGAATACCAAAGGAAAGCTTTTATGGCCAAGGAAAATAACATAAGGCTTACCTTTGATACCGATATCAAAGCCACGGAAAGCTCGGTGGATTTGTTTTCGAATAATCTGCCGCTTTATCCGGTGCTAAGTCCGGATAAGGCTATATTTGAAGTGAAATACGACAAATTCATGCTGGGATATATATCAGATATCATATCAAATATCAACCGCAGAAGCGTCTCTTACAGCAAATACTGTCTGAGCCGTTCTCTGGGATACCCGTTACAAATTTAGTACCAGGAAAGGAATAATCGGATAATGGATAAATACTTTTATGATTTAATAAACAACTCAGGGACTTTGAGCGCGGCGGACATTATTATCAGAATTGCGGTGGCGGCTGCACTGGGGGGAGCGATATTTCTTTCATACAGAATAACCCATACAGGCTCAATCTACAGCCGCAAGTTCAATATAACTCTCTTAACTCTCACTGTTCTTACAGCTACGGTTATGACGGTAATAGGAAACAACATTGCTCTTTCACTGGGTATGGTCGGAGCTCTTTCCATAGTTCGTTTCCGTACTTCTATAAAAGACAGCAGAGACACTGTTTACATATTCTGGACCATTATCGTCGGAATATGCTGCGGAGTAGGGGACTATACTGTTGCCGGCATAGGAAGCGCGGCGGTGTTTATTGTACTTCTTCTTTTCGGAAGAGTAATAAACGAAAACCGTCTTCTCCTTATAATACGTGCTCAGAGAACAAAGGAGGACGAAATCAGAAAGCTGCTTTTCGATTATTTTAAGAAACCTCCGGTAATTAAGGCGCAGAACACTACGGAATCAACAGTAGAACTTATATACGAGGTTAACAGAAAAATGCTGGACGAAGCAGATAAAAGGAGTACACCGGACAAAACCGGCAAAAAACTTTCTCTTACAGACAAGCTTTACGGTCTTGGTGGCATCCAGTATGTAAACCTTATTGTTCAGAGTGATGAGATTTCCTGAGAGGGGGATAACAAATGAAGTACCGGATTCTTTGCGGGGCTGCGGTGATTCTGCTTCTTGTGATCGTAATTGCGGCACAGCAGTATGAACCGGACAAAAACCGATATCATCAGCATCTTGAAGAAGATGCCTATACCCCTTGCACTGATCATGGCGACGATGTGTTCTGTACGCACCTGCCCCTTATGAATATAAATACCGATGAAGAGATACCGGATCCGTATTTATACGATGAGAACGGGGAGTATCTTAAAAACGATAAAAACAAGGCGGTCAGAAATGACGAAACCGTTTCAGCCACGGTGCAGTTTTTTGATACCGAAAACGGGAACAACCATCTTACTGACGAACCGTCGGTTCAGGAACTTGCTCAGGTAAGAATCAGAGGAAATTCATCCAGAAAATTTGATAAAAAAGGATATCTGCTGAAATTCACAAAGGAGAACGGGATAGACAGTAAAGAAGTTTCTCTGGCGGGAATGGTTAAGGACAGCAGCTGGGTGCTGCACGGTCCCATTCTGGATAAAACTCTTATCCGTAATTACATGTGCTACAATCTGTGCGGTACTGTCATGGATTACGTGCCAGAGGTACGGTTCTGTGAGATGTTTCTGAACGGAGAGTATATAGGTGTATATCTTATTACAGAAAAAATCAACTACAACAATAAAGGCAGATGCAATATATCAAAAACCGATCCGGATATAGCATCTACTTCATATATACTGCGCATGGATACCGGTGACACAGATGAGACTCATCTTATGGATACTTTCTTTGATTACACGGGAAAGAGAGGTCAGTCTTTGCGAAAGTCAGAACATTTTGAAATAGTATATCCTTCCCTGACACTCACCGAGGATCAGAAAGAATACATTTCATATGAAATATCTCGGTTGGAAAAATCACTGGTTTCTTACGATTCGACGGATTCAAATCTGGGATATCCCGCATATATTGATGTGGATTCATTTGCGAAATTCTTTGTTCTCAATGAATTTATGATGAACGTAGACGCAGGAGCATTATCCACATATTTCTGCAAAGACGTACGCGGAAAGATTAAAATTATCGGCTGGGACTATAATAATGCTTTTGACAACTTTTTCTCGGATATAAGCATTTACGGTGACGATTTTTATATAAAAAACAAATGGTATAAGTATATATTAAAAGACAGAAATTTTGTGGAAAAGGTAATAAAAACATATAGGGACCTGCGAAAAAATATCCTCAGCGATGAGTATATTATTAATTATATTGATGAAACAGTAGAGTATTTGGGACCGTCAATAGGCCGGAACTATGAGAAGTGGGGATACACATTTTCGGAAGAGTATAATAAGGAAAACAGCGGCATTGTTCTTTATCCGCTGGAACGTAATCCGTCTGGCTACGGGGAGGCCGTTACACAGCTGAAAGAAGCTGTTGCAGCAAGAGGAAGTTTTATGGATGAGAATATAGAAACTCTTTATGCTAAATGCCATGACTCTGTCAATAAAAAGTATAAACTGCAGAGCGGAGAATAATAATGAAAAAATATCTATTTGTTTGTATGGTGATAATTCTGTCATTATTTGCAGCGGACTATCTGTATTTCTATAATGGTGACTATTACATCCCGAACAGAGATGAAATCACCTGCTTTACCGGTGCAGACAGTCAGAATCTGTATATCGATAAGGGTGAAGGCCCGGAGAAATTTGAGATAAAAGGCGTAAATTTAGGCCTTGGCAAGCCGGGATACTTTGCGACAGACAAAGCTGTTACAAAAGAAGAGTATCTGCGATGGTTCGGTCAGATTCAGGATTTGGGCTCAAACTTGATACGTGTATACACCGTTGCTCATCCGGATTTTTACGAAGCATTTTATGAGTATAATAAAGACAATCCCGAACCGCTGTATCTTATACAGGGAGTATGGGTGGATGATTATCTGTTAAACTCCGTTTACAGTGCTTTTGACAAAGAATTTTATGAGCCATTTTATGAAGAATGCAAAGATGTTGTTGATATAGTTCACGGAAGAAAAAAAATCCGTGAGAAAGGCCGTATTTTTCCCGTAAATTATAAATTCGATATATCTCCGTGGGTGTATGCATATATTCTGGGTGTTGAATGGGAGAGCGACATAGTCGCATTCACTAACGAGAGTGAGCATCAGTCAGATCAGTATGAGGGAAAATATCTTTATACTGAAGATGCGTCAAATTTTGAAATTTTTCTTGCGGCTATAGGGGACAGGACCATAGAGTATGAAACCGAAAAATACGGGGTCCAGCGAACACTGGCTTTCGCCAACTGGACCACTACAGATCCCTTTGAGTACGATGAGAATATTCAACTGGCTGCTGAGAAGTACGCTGAAATCGATGTAGACAATATAATCGCTAAAGACAGCTTTGAAGGGGGTATGTTTGCTTCATACCATGTGTATCCATATTACCCTGAGCTTCTTTCATATGAAGACGATTCAAATGTTGAGGATAATCAATATCTGGAATATCTGACCAGGCTTAACAGACATCACAATATTCCTGTGGTTATTACAGAATTCGGGGTGTCGTCAAGCCGCGGAAAAGCTTCATATGAGCAGAACCGACAGCTGGGTCGTGACCAGGGGGGAATGAGCGAGACCGGGCAGGGAGAAGCTCTGATTTCTATGTATAATGATATTAAGAAATCCGGAAGCGCCGGAGGAATAGTATTCATATGGCAGGATGAGTGGTTCAAGAGAACCTGGAACACAATGTCAAATGTTGATTTATCGGTTACAGCTTTTTGGAGCGATTATCAGACTAATGAGCAGTATTTTGGGCTTTTGTCTTTTGATCCCGGCAAGGAGGAAAGTATCTGTTATGTGGACGGAGACCGATCGGACTGGAAGGAAGATGCGCCTGTAATAGAAAAGGACGGGTATGGTCTTTACATGAGATATGATGAAAAGTTTATATATTTCATGGTTGAGAAGGAAGGAATGGATATTACAAAAGACAGGCTTTATTTACCTATAGATACTACGCCGAAAAGCGGATCCTTAACCTCATCAAATCTCAAAATCAGCATGACAGAGCCGGCTGACTTCGTTGTGGAAATAAACGGGAAAAATAACAGCAGGATATGGGTTCAGGAAAGATATGATACGGCTACTGCTGTTTATGGGGATAAATTCAAAAAATATTTTAATCCCTATGTAAATAAACCTGAAAAAGAAAGCGGTCAGTTCAATAAGGTAAATCTGCCGCTCAGCGAATTTGATTATTATTATAAGGGGAGTAAAATCGATTTCAGTGATTTCAGTTATTCGGACTCTGACAGCTATTATTCTTTGGAGCAGTATTACGAAACCGGAAAACTGACTTACGGAAATGCAAATCCGTCAGCGGATGATTTCAATTCCCTTGCTGACTTTTGCACAGGAGACGGCTTTGTAGAGATAAAAATTCCGTGGCAGCTGCTTAATTTCGCAGACCCCACAACTATGAGGATTCATGATGACTATTATGAATGCTACGGTGTTGAGTACATAAAAATTGACTCAATGAACGTTGGTGCTGGGGACGGCAAAACAGAAATCCTTATGGAGCCGTTCAAATTAAAAGGGCTTGGAAAAGAGCCGGAATATCACGAAAGACTGAAGGAGTCCTACTATATTTTGAAGGATTACTGGACATCCGAATAAGGGTGGGAAAGGAGAATTCACATGACAATTATTATTGAAATTTACATTTTGCTCTGTGTTTCGCTTCTCATTTTTGACATAGCTTTCCTGCTAGTCAAAAGGAACAGAAACCTGACAGCATATCGAAAAAACGAATCCTTTGAAAAAGAATTGCTGAAGGAAATTGAGGATCGACGAAAAAACGGAAGCTTTTCTCAAAAATTTGCAGAGGGTCTGAAATCAAAACTCTCACATACAAGAAATCTGCTTGTTCTTAAAGATATTATTGATAAGGATCCGGAATCCGAAAAATGGTTTAAAACGTACATTTTCGATCAGATTCAAAATTATTCGGGGAAAAGCGATTACGAACAGGCATACTACGCATACGTTGTTTCTGAACTGGATTACAGCAGCGATAAGCCTTCAAAGGAATTTACCGAGGCAATAATGTCTTTACTGGAAAGTAAATCCTTATACACATACACAAATGCAATGATGACTCTGTATGCAATAGGAAATACAGAGCTGCTGCTGAGAGCAATAGATAAGACTGACGCCAGAAACGGTTTTTATCACAAAAAACTTCTGGTGGATGGTCTGCTGGCAGCTCAAACCGATAAAAATGAATTTAATTCCAGACTGGTCGAAAAATTCATGGGTTATTCTCCGTATATGCAGGACTGCCTGCTTGACTATTTTAGGCTTTCCGGATATGATATTTCCGGTCTGTGCATGAAACTGCTTGAAAATAAGGACACAGACACTCAGGTTTCTTATTCTGCTATGAGATATTTTTCAAAGTATCCGGACAAAGAATCAAGAAAATACTTCCTTAACGTGCTTAAAAATGATAACGCCGTATGGATTGAAAAGATGCTGGCTATCCAGGGACTTGGATGTTATGATGATGACGAGGTAAAATCTGAGATCCGTAAGCTGCTTACCAGCCCGAACTGGTATGTAAGAGTAAATGCTGTTGAATACATGCATAAAACAGGTCTTACAAAAGATCAGATATTCGATATTCTTTATCTTAAAGATAAATATGCCAACGAATCTCTTCTGTATCAATACCGCAATGATAAAGAGATGACGAGGTACATAGTTAACACAGTTCAAATGCTTAATATGCAGGAAGAAACTACAAAAGTAAGTGATGATGCAGAAGCATTAATTGCTGGCGCCGTGCAGGGTTAAAAGGGGGAATTATTATGTTGGATTTTGTTTACAACTTGTTTTCTGTTGAGACCGTAAGGGCAATACTGAGCTTTATAGGAATATTTTTTGTATTATACCTGGCAGGATACTCAACGTTTCTGTTTGCTTCTGTTCTGGTAGGAAGCAGCCAGCTGTTTACCGATATTAAGAAGAGGCAGCTGCACGCGTCAATTCATCATGACTATTACGTGCCTATCAGTGTTATCGTTCCGGCGTATAATGAGGAGGTTACAATTGTTCAGACAATACAGTCTCTTTTGAATCTGGATTACAAGATATATGAGATTATTGTGGTGAATGACGGATCAAAAGACGGTACCGAAGAAATCGTAAAGAATACTTTCGCTCTTCGCCAGGTTATGCGCCCGATACGCAGACAGGTTCAGTGCAAAAACCAGATTTCTGTTTTTGAAGGAACCGGAAAGGGCGGAGTTCCTATTACCCTTATTAACAAAGAGAACGGAGGCAAGGCTGACAGTATTAACATGGGTATTAATGCTGCAAAATATCCGTACTTCGTATGTATGGATGCCGATTCTGTTCTTCAGAGAGATTCTCTAACCAAAATTGCCACACCGGTTCTTGAAAATCAGAACGTGGTTGCTGTCGGAAGTATGATACGAATATCCAATGACAGCGTATTTGAGGACGGAAGACTGGTACAGCTTAATCTTCCGAAGAAGCTTATTCCGGCATTTCAGGTGCTTGAATATGAGAGATCCTTCCTGGCTTCCCGTATTCTGCTGGACAAATTCAATGCCAATATGATTATATCCGGCGCATTCGGTCTTTTCAAAAAAGACGCTGTTATTAACATCGGCGGATATCAGGTGGGTTCAATGGGAGAAGATATGGAACTCATAGTAAAGCTGCATTCCTACTACCGTTCAAATAATCTGCCTTATGCAATAAAATATGCTTATGATGCCGTATGCTGGACTCAGGCTCCTGAAAGATTAAGAGACCTGCTTAAACAGCGTAAAAGATGGCATATCGGGCTTCTCCAGAGTCTTGGAAGACATGCCAGCATGATAACATCATTAAGTTACATATATTTCCTTATTTACGAACTCCTCTCGCCGGTAATAGAACTGGTTGGTATTCTGGTTACAATACTGGCGTACTGCTTCGGTCTGCTTAATCTGAAATATATGCTGATACTTCTGATTGTATATGCGCTGTTCGGCTCCATGCTTACGGTTATCTCCTTCCTTGCAAGGAATTTCCTCAGCGATATCAGGATAAGAAAAAGGGATATTGTTAAAGCATTCCTGCTTTGCGTACCTGAGAATCTTTTCCTCAGATTTATACTGGCGTGGACACGTCTGTTCTCAATTCTCTTCTACAGAGGAAAGAAAACCAGATGGGGCTCTATTAAGAGATACAAGATTGATTATGAAAACAGCGAAAACAAAGAAAAAAGCGCTTAATATCATATTTGTTGATTGAGGAAACATAAATGGTGAATAATTTTGATGAAAACCGTTTTCATAGAAGATTTATTGATGCAATAAACAACAAAGAATTCGAAATATATCTACAGTTTATTGTAGATTCAGAAAATGAAACTGTCTCCGGAGCAGAGGCTCTGTCACGATGGCACTGTCCTGAGTCAGGGGTGGTAAATCCGGGAAAATATATAGAGGTTGTAAATAAAACCAGAATGATAGACGAACTGGATTTACTGGTTCTTGAGATGGTTTGCAGCCAGCTTGAGCTTTGGAACGGCACCGAAAAGGAAAACCTCTTTATGTCATGTAATTTTACACGTGCTACAGTATCCCGTGAGGATTTTGCTGAAAGATTTCTGGAAATCATTGATAAGTACGACTTTGACAGAGAAAATCTCGTAGCAGAGCTGACAGAAGATACCTTCTCTGACGATGAAGAGTCTGCATACAATAATATAATAATGTGCAAAGAAGCCGGGGTAAAGATCGCAATTGATGATTTAGGCAGCGGATATACTTCATTAAGTGATTTGTGCAGTTATCCGGTTGACATTATTAAGATAGACCGTGATATCATAAAAAAATCAGCATCCGTAAAGGGGAGAATCTTATTAAGTGGAATATCTGATATCGCCCACAAAATGGGAATAAAGGTTATTCACGAAGGGATAGAAAACGCAGAAGAACTCAAACTTGCTCATGAAGGCGACTGCGATTATATCCAGGGTTTTTATTATTCAAAAATGCTTCCGTTAGAAGAGGCAGAAGCTTTTTTAAATAATTCTGTGTATTACAGAAAATGAAGCTTAACTTTAAAGTAAAAATACAGTATAATCAGTCTGTATACAAATACCAGGTTTCAGGCTGTGCATATGATTTGATTTTAAACGGTCTGCGGAGAATTTCCGCAGACCTGTTTTATTTCATGATTCTGCCCAAAGCGGCAGCATAGTACATTTTTATATTATCCGGCATTTTATCGTGACTGAAACCCAGAAGATTATCTATTACCTTCAGCCGGTATTTTACCGTATTTATGTGAATATGAAGCTGTTTAGCTGTTTTTGTTGCGCTGAAATCCGAATCAAGCATATAGACAGCCAGCGTATCAGCGGCATTCCAGTCGTCACTGTTCATATTCAGACGTTCAAGCAGGGATATATAAACATTTACAGCTTCCTCGCCCTGCTCAATAATATTATGACAGTTCTGCGAAAATTCAAGATCCCCTGAACTGAACCACCTTCTCACAGGGAAAATTTTCTTTGCTTCGTGAAGATGATTCTTGCAGCACAGATAAGCTTTACGCACTTCTGTGGTGTTCTGAAGATTGCTGAATTTTGAGACTGTAACCGTGGGATCAAATTCAGATATATAATCCAGAACTGATATAACCATGCGCTCAGCCTCTTTTTCGGAATAGGGTGTGCTGGAGAAAAGAATCAGATCATTTTCATATATATCTGAAAAAACTATATCGGAACAGCATTTTATGTAATCACACAGAGCATCCTTATGTTCTTTCATAATATCGGGAGAACTGTTAAGCATTCCGGACAATATCCACATTTCATGTATTTCAGAAATATTTATGTGAAAAATTTCTGCTAAACGATGCATTTTCAGAGGGTCATCCTGCAGTATTGCTCTTATCAGTTCGTGGACTGCAACAGTTCCGTGTTTTTCTCCCCATATATTTATGCATATCCTTACGATGTCAGATACCTGAGTCCGGGACACTTTGCTCAACGGAGGACCTTCCTTGACGAGAAAAAGCTTCATAGAATCTCCAATATCAGGAATTATGGGAAACTGATATATACTTATATCGTTTATAAGTCTGCTGCCGTTATTATTCTCAGATAATGCTTCGCATATCTTATCGAACGAGGATATAATCTCTTCTTCAATGCTTTTAGGCCATCCGGCAAGATTAAGAATATTATCCGAAGTGTCGGTCAGTATAAGGGATGTCCTTACCACATCACTGACCATCCTTAAAACCGTGTTTACTGTCCTCTGGTATTCCGGAAGACCTGATACACGAGCCAGTATGTCGGAAACAATAAAATCATTTTTTGCACGGTCGTTAAATATATATTCGTTTACGTCGCTTATGACTTCCGCATATCTCAGATTTTTATTCGGAGGCATCTGAATAAGCACAAAGTCCAGTTCGTTTGCCAAATCTATTAGCTTCTGATCTACATAGGGCATATATGTTCCCACATAGAAAAGAATCAGCCCGACTTCACCGCCTTCGGCAAGACGTTTTATATTTTCACACTGACACTCAACATCATCTGTACAGTTAATAAAACCGGTTATTACTATTTCGCTGCCGAAAAATTCTCCCTGTCCAAAAAGACCATCAATAAGTACAGATGGATTTACGGATTCCAGAACGGAGATAGAAGTGATTATTCTGTTCAATCCGTTGTGTCCGGCGATTACCTTTGCTTGTCTGAGAGAGGGAAGATTTAACAGATCAAAAACTGTTACACTCATTATTATCCTCCTGATATGTCGGTTTTTATACAGTATATTATTAAATACTCTTTCTTTCAACATAAACATACTGCAGAATGAACTGGAGCCTTCGGACATAATGAATTGTCTGAACGGACAAATATTACATGGTATTTTTCTGCTGAACAGACAATTAAAATAAGATGTTTAAAAATGTAAAATAAGTGCATTATGTAATATTTTCAATTTAGGAGGGTAATTATGGAAGAAAAAAATACTGCAGTAAAACAGGACAAAGGTATGTCTCAGATACTGCCTGAGGAGAGGAGATCCTGGGGAAGCATAGCTTTTATATGGATAGGAACAATGATATGTATTCCTATGCTGATGGTTGGCGGAATTTTTGCCGGAGCTCTTACTGTTACTTCGATTTTTCTGGTTACGGTCATCGGATTCGCCGTATGCTGTCTGCTCATGGTTCTGGGCGGTATGGTCGGAAGTGATTTGGGATTGAACTCTACAATGACGTCCACAAGGGCATTCGGAATGACCGGTGCGAACTTTACTATGGCTTTAGTGGTGTTCATTGCTGAGACAGGCTGGTTCGCAGTCCAGACTGCAACCTGTGCTCTTGCTTTCTGTACACTCACGGAACTTCTGGGAATTGGTTTTCCTTTCTGGCTTGCCTGTGTAATCTGGGGAGCTGTGATGTGTATTACGGCGGTATACGGAGTAAAATGGATGTCTGTGCTCAACTATATTGCAGTGCCGCTTCTTCTGATACTCTGTATCTACGGAGGAATTCATTCGATAAATGTGGCAGGCTGGGAAAACATAAGCAGCACGGTTACATCTAATATGATGAGCATTCCGGCGGCAATATCCACTGTAATAGGCCTGTTTGCTCTCGGAGCCACATGTAATTCGGACTATACAAGATACTGCAGATCCAGGGGGGACGTGGTGAAAGCAACTGTACTCGGTGTTCTGCCCGCTGCGGTTATAATGATAATGGTAGGGGCAATAATGGCTCTGGGAACCGGAAACTATGATGTTACAAATATGTTTGCAGGTCTCGGTCTTCCGCTTATTTCAATGATAGTTCTTGTACTTGCAACCTGGACAACAAATACCGGAAATGCATATATGTCCGGCCTTGCGTTATGCAAGATGTTTTCAATAAAGGACAAAAAACGTCCCGCTGTAACAATGCTGGTCGGAGTATTAGGCATCATACTGGCTATAATGGGACTGGCGGATGTTCTGAATACATATATCAGCATAATCGGCGCAATAGTGCCTCCTATTATGGGAATAATAATTGCGGATTACTGGATAATATGCGGAGGAAAAAAAGAAAACTGGAAACCTGTCAAAGGTATAAACTGGATAGGAATCATAGCATGGGTATGCGGCGGCGGTCTGGCTCTGCTGGAAACTCTGGGTATTATTACTATATTCAGCCCGGCTCTTGACGGAGTAGTAATTGCATTGGTCGTATATATCATATGCAGTAAATTATTCGGAAAAACACAGCTGGCAGGACAGGGTGAGATGACAATAGCGGAAGCAACATCTGCAGCGAAATAGTGTTATTGCAAAACGTGTATTAACTGAAAATTCAGAATCAGGAGAAAAAAAGTGAGAAAGATTGATGTAAAAGATATTGAGAACATAGCTCTCGGAGCAGCCCTTCTGGGAGCCGGAGGCGGAGGAGATCCGTATATAGGCAAGCTGGTTGCTATTGGTGCGGTAAAGGAAAAGGGACCGGTAACTTTGCTGGATCCGGAAGAAGTGCCGGATGATGCTCTGGTGGTTCCCATTGCCATGATGGGCGCGCCCACAGTTCTTGCCGAAAAGGCAATAGGGGAAAAAGAATACGAGACTCTTTACAATATGATGTCAAGGTTCTATGGAAAGAGCATATATGCGTTTATTCCTATTGAGGCCGGCGGAGTAAATTCCATGCTGCCGATAGCGGCATGTGCAAAGCTGGGAATTCCTCTGGTGGATGCGGACGGAATGGGAAGAGCTTTTCCGGAGCTTCAGATGGTTACGTTTACCATGGGCGGAATGAGCGCTTCGCCTATGGCGCTTACAGACGAAAAAGGCAACTGTGTAATATTTGAAACCATAACAAACAAATGGACTGAGGATCTTGCCCGCGCGGTAACAATGAGCTGCGGAGCCGCTGTATCTGTTGCTTTGTATCCTATGTCGGGAAAACAGCTGAAACAGTATGCTGTAAAAAATATTGTTACCAGAAGCCAGAGACTCGGTGAAGCCATAAAAACCGTAAAAAACTGCGGAGACAAGACACCTGAAGAGCATTTTCTTGAATTCTCGGAAGGCTTCAAACTGTTTAAAGGAAAAATATCCGATGTGCTGAGAGAAACCCGGGGAGCCTTCAATTTCGGAAAGGTGATTCTTGACGGAATAGGCGAATACAAAGGCAAATCGGCTTATGTGGAGTTCCAGAACGAAAACCTTCTTGCATGTGTTGAGGGGGAGATATTGGCAACTGTTCCTGACCTGATCTGTCTGGTGGATGCGGAAACTTTTGTGCCGGTAACAACAGATGCTCTGAAATACGGCAAGAGGGTATACGTAATCGGATTAAAATGCTTTGAAATGTGGAGAAGCCCGGAGGGTCTGGAGCTTGTGGGCCCGAAATATTTCGGATGCGACACCGAATACATACCGGTTGAAACAAGATGCAAAGGAGGTGCGGCAGATGTATAAACTTGGTATAGATGTAGGAGGTACAAATACGGATGCTGTGCTGATAAATGAAAAACTTGAAGTGACAGCTGAGATAAAAAGACCTACTTCAGGAGATATTTATGACGGTATAGTGGATGCAATCAGATCGATTATTGATATATCAGGTATAGATCCCGGAGAGATACGTCAGGCTATGCTTGGAACAACCCAGTGCACAAATGCAATAGTTGAAAGAAAACATCTGGCATCTGTTGCTGTACTGAGAATAGGAGCTCCTGCCACTCTGGGAGTACCCCCTATGGTGGACTGGGAGGATGATATTAAAAAGGCCGTAACTGCATATACAGTGGTAAGGGGAGGATCAGAATACGACGGAAAAGAGCTGGCTGAACTTGATGAAGATGCCGTACGTGAATTTTTCGAAAGCGTAAAGGGCAAGGCCGAATCCGTTGCAATTTCCGCAGTATTCTCGACAATAAGAAATGAGCATGAAACAAGAGCAGCGGAGATATGCAGAGAAGTCCTGGGGAATGACATACATATTTCCATCTCAAGCGAGATAGGTTCTATGGGCCTTATTGAGAGAGAAAACGCCACTATCCTGAATGCGGCGCTTTTCCATGTGGCAGAGAGATTTACGGAAGGCTTCGTAAAATCTCTGGAAGAAATGGGTATAGTAAATGCCGAAGTATATCTTTCACAGAACGACGGAACACTGATGACCATGGAGCATGCCAGACGATATCCGATTCTGACTATCGCCTGCGGACCTACAAATTCAATCAGAGGAGCCAGCTATCTGTCAAAGTTGGAAAATGCAATAGTAATTGATGTGGGCGGAACGACAACAGATCTCGGGGTTATCCAGAACGGTTTTCCCAGAGAGTCAAGTATAGCGGCAAATATAGGCGGCGTCAGAACTAATTTCAGAATGCCGGATGTGGTTACGATCGGGCTCGGCGGCGGATCTGTAGTCAGAGAGCAGGCTGACGGCAGTATCACTGTAGGACCGGACAGTGTGGGATATAAAATCACCGAAAAGGCTCTTATTTTCGGCGGAGATGTAATGACGGCAACAGATATTGCTGTACGTCTTGGAATGTTTGAACTGGGTGATAAATCAAAGACTGATAAAATCAGCATTGAATTTGCCGAAAAAACCATGTCAGTGATTAAATGTATGGTTGAAGATGCCATTGATGCCATGAAGGTGTCCAATGATGATGCGGATGTTATACTTGTTGGAGGCGGATCCATTATTCTTCCCGACAGCTTTGAAGGTGCGTCATCTGTACTCAAACCGGGGTTCTTCGGTACAGCAAATGCCATAGGCTCTGCTATTTCCAAGGTAAGCGGAACTTTCGAGAAACTGATAGATTACGATAAAACACCTCGTGATGAAGCTCTGGAAAATGCAAAAAAAGAAGCTGTTGAAATGGCTGTCGCATCCGGTGCATTACGGGAAACGGTGGAAATTATCGACGTTGAAGATGTTCCTCTCGCTTATTATCCGGGTAATACCAACAGGGTAAAGATTAAAGCTGCCGGTGATCTTAAATAATATAAACTAATTACCATTTCCATTTTCTCAAAATCCCTCTGAGGCTGATTCTTATGAGGGATTTTCATTTTTTTAATAATTTATATTATTTTAACTGATGACGGGTGTATAATATAAGTACCAATTACAATGTGAGTCTGTCACGGCTATGCGGGACCGATGAGTGTATATTATAAAGGAAGGAGATGATTGTTATGAGGAAAAGCTTTATACTTATAATTATTGCGATTATTTTAGCGGTAATTGCATCTATGCTGCCTGACAAGATTGAATATAAGCAGATTACAATGGAAGAGGCAAAAAGCATAATTGATTCTCAGGTCGATTATGTTCTTCTGGATGTCCGGACACAGGCTGAATACGACGAAGGTCATATACCGGGAGCTGTATGCATACCGAATGAGAGCATAACGGGGAAAGATATTGCAGAACTGCCTGACAAGAACAGTCTGATTCTAGTCTACTGCAGAAGCGGAAACCGCAGCAAACAGGCAGCCCAAAAACTGGCGGATATGGGATACAAAAACGTAAGAGAATTCGGCGGGATAACTGACTGGACCGGCGAAACCGAAAAAAGCTGATATTATTTATAAATCATAATCAGTCCTTCTTCATCATTTTCAGATGCGGGAAGGGCTTTTGATTTTGTAAAAAAACGGAAATATAGGAATGTGTTAACATCCCTGACACATAATGTCCTTAATAAGAATATATAATCCCTTGTATGACCCATCGACATTATCTGGCATAAATATATTAATTCTTATAAACAAGGATATTAAATAATGTCATGCAGTCAATAATTAAAATGATATATAATAATCAATGAAAGAAAAATCAGTGAGGAAGAG
The DNA here is from genome assembly GCA_030526325.1 of Bacillota bacterium. Taxonomy (GTDB): domain Bacteria; phylum Bacillota; class Clostridia; order Peptostreptococcales; family Anaerovoracaceae; genus RGIG1899. Next base: position 9,265 of record JAUNCY010000020.1, on the reverse strand, counting down.
TATTGACATTATAATTAGGGAGGATGAGATAAGATGAAGAAATTCGAAGACAGAAAAAAACCGCTGATATTTTATTACGGAATAATGCTTATGATACTTGTTATCTTCAACATATTTGCGCTGCCGTATCTCAGTCAGCAGCAGATTGAGGAAACCGACTACGGCACATTCATGAAAATGACTGAAAACTGTCAGATAGGAAAGGTTCAGATAAGCGACAGTCAGATAATATTTACGGACAAGGGAGACGGTACAATTTACACAACCGGACTGCTGAACGATGACGGGCTGACTCAAAGGCTTTATGCTTCAGGTGCGGAGTTTTCGGGAGAGATAGTCAAGGAGACCTCTCCGTTTCTGGTACTGCTGTTAAGCTGGTTTTTACCGATAATAATATTCATAGCTTTCGGACAGTTCCTTTCCAAAAAGATAATGGGCAAAAACGGGCCTAATTCAATGATGTTTAATATGGGCAAAAGCAATGCAAAGGTTTATGTAAAATCCTCGGACGGAATAAAATTTGCGGATGTTGCAGGTGAAGACGAGGCAAAAGAAGCTCTGTCGGAAATTGTAGATTATCTTCACGGACCCGAAACATATGAGGAAATAGGAGCGTCCATGCCAAAGGGAATACTGCTTGTCGGCCCTCCGGGAACCGGTAAGACTATGCTGGCAAAGGCCGTTGCAGGTGAAGCAAATGTACCGTTTTTCTCAATCTCAGGCTCGGAATTTGTTGAGATGTTTGTAGGTATGGGGGCTTCCAAGGTTAGAGACCTGTTCAGACAGGCTAAGGAAAAGGCACCGTGTATAGTATTCATTGATGAAATAGATACGATAGGAAAAAAGAGAGAAGGCAGCATTGGCGGAAATGACGAGAGAGAACAGACATTAAACCAGCTCCTGACGGAAATGGACGGTTTTGAAGGAAACAACGGAGTAATAATTCTCGCAGCGACAAACAGACCTGAGTCTCTGGATCCGGCACTTACACGTCCGGGCAGATTCGACAGAAGAGTGCCTGTTGAGCTTCCTGACTTAAAAGGCAGAGAAGAGATATTGAAAGTACATTCGAAAAAAATAAAGCTTGAAAAAAGTGTGGACTTTTCTCTCATTGCCCGAATGGCATCCGGTGCTTCCGGAGCCGAACTGGCGAATATAGTGAATGAAGCTGCACTCAGAGCGGTAAGAGACAAAAGAAGTGTTGTAACCCAGTCGGATCTGGAGGAAAGCATTGAAGTAGTAATTGCCGGATATCAGAAGAAAAACGCTATTCTTACGGATAAAGAAAAAATGATTGTGGCATATCATGAAATAGGCCATGCTCTGGTTGCAGCCAAGCAGTCCCATTCAGCACCTGTTCAGAAGATAACTATCGTGCCGAGAACATCCGGCGCACTTGGCTATACCATGCAGGTAGACGAAGGCAACCATTATCTCCTGTCAAAGGAAGAACTTGAAAACAAAATAGCTACATTTACAGGCGGCAGGGCTGCAGAGGAAATTGCGGTCGGAAGCATAACGACAGGAGCTTCAAACGATATCGAGCAGGCCACAAGAATTGCCAGGGCTATGATAGCTATGTACGGAATGAGTGATGACTTTGACATGGTGGCTATGCAGACCGTCACAAACCAGTATCTGGGCGGCGACGCATCTCTGAGCTGCTCCGCTGAGACTCAGACTGAAATAGACAGACAGGTTGTGGCACTTGTAAAAAAACAGCACGAAAAAGCGTTGAATATTTTGAAAGAAAACCGCAGAGCACTGGACAAACTTGCAAAATACCTGTATGATAATGAAACTATAACAGGAGAACAGTTTATGAGTATTCTTGATTCCGTCGAAGAAAACGAGGATAGGCAGAACTGACCTGAAATAACTGATACGAGGCGAAATATTATGAACAGACTGCTTGTTTTTGCGTTTTTATTCTTCATTGGAAGTCTGACAGGATGGATTCTTGAACTGTTTTTCAGAAGATTTTTTTCGAAAAATAATCCGGACAAAAAATGGATCAATCCGGGATTTCTTGTCGGACCCTGGCTCCCGATATACGGCTTCGGTCTATGGGGTATGTATTTTGTTTCCAGAAAAATTGCAGTGCATATTGAATTGAATCAGGCGGCTGATATAGCGGTTGTGTTTGTGCTCATGGCTGTAACAATGACTGTAATAGAGTATCTTGCAGGTCTTATATTCATAAAGGGACTTAAGGTAAAGCTGTGGGACTACAGCGGAGAAAATCTCAATATTCAGGGCATAATCTGTCCGAAGTTTACATTTTTCTGGGGGCTTTTGGGCTGCTTCTATTATCTGGTAATAAATCCCTATGTAATAGGATGGGTTGAATGGCTCTCGTATCATCTTACGTTTTCGTTTTTCATCGGAACAGCATTCGGAATATTTATTATAGATTTTTCGTATTCCATGCAGATAGTTGCATCTATGAAAAGATTTGCGGAAGAAAAGGAAATAATTATCAAATACGAGGAATTTAAGGATCATATCAGAATGCAGAGAGAAAAGCTGGAAGAAAGAAAAAGATTTATCATGGCATTCAAATCGGAAGCGCCTTTCAGAGATCTGCTGGAAAGCTATCTTGAGGATATGATAGAGGACAATGCCGACAGGATTAACCAGGTAAGGGAGAACATTATCCATAAAATCAGCTAGCGCATACGGAGGTGCGGTATGGGAGAAAAAAGCAGCAGACAAGTAAAATCCTCAGTATTACCCGAGAATGACCTTCTCAATGATGCTGTAATTTTTGCTGTCGAGCGTCATTGCGGACAGCTGAGGAAGGGAACCGGGATTCCGTATATTGTCCATCCCATCGAGACTATGAGCATTCTTGTAAACATGAGAGCAGATGTATCGCTGATGGCTGCCGGAATTCTGCATGATGTGATAGAAGACACAGATACATCGGAGACAGAGCTGCTTGAAAGATTCGGAGAGGATGTATATAATCTCGTGATGAGTCACACTGAGGATAAGAGCAAAAGCTGGGAAGAGAGAAAAAAACATGCTGTTTCCGAGACTGTTAATGCGCCTTTCAGGTCAAAAATGCTTGTTCTGGCTGACAAGGTTGCGAATCTTAGAAGCCTCCGTTCGGACTACAGAGAACTGGGCGACGCGCTTTGGAACAGATTCAATGCACCAAAGGAAAAGCAAGCCTGGTATTATGGAGAAATGAAAAAAGCTCTGAGTGAAACAGAGGGAGATTTCCGAACTGCGGAGATTTACGGTGAAATGGTTAAACTGTGTGAAGAGCTTTTTGGTTGACAGTATAAAAAATCAATATTAGAATAAAGCTGTTATGATAATAAATACGAAGCAGTCTGCTTTCGGATATGTCCGGAACGGCGGGAATAGGGTGAGAAGCCCTGCGAGCGGGTCACTGTGATACCTTTTTCGGGTTAAGTCAGAATACGCTGATGACTGTTTCTAAGCTCCTGCCCACACCGGGAGCCGGCAGAACAGCGGTATTATTATGTCCGTACGGCCATTTTGTGTGGTCGTGCGTTTTTTTTATTTTCAGTAAAAATAAAAAAGCTCCCGAATTTTTTTAACCGGTTATGTATCGGATAACAGAATAATTCATCTTAGGAGGACGAAAAATTTATGAAAGAAAGGAAAGTGTTAAAAAGAAGGCTGATAATAAGCCTGATTATGTCATCAGTTATGGTTTTATCCATGTTTTCATCTTTTGGTCTGGATAAAACAGGCTACAGTTCTTACGGAACTGCCGAGGCAGAGGTTAATATTACGGCACAGGCAGACGGCGAATTCTTGTGCGGGCCTCAGGTGAATATTACAGTAAGCGGAGATACAGCTGAAAAATACGGTTATACAGACAGCGTTCAGGGAGGGGTGTCAGTACTTGATGCCCTTGTCAGGCTGCATGAAATAATCTACGGCGAAGATTTCACAGAAGATACTGCCGGAGAATATCTTAAAATAAACAGCTACGGCGGTACTTCCATGACCTTTGGGTTTGAAGGCAGATTCAGCGGATTTGCACATAACGGCGCTTATCCTAATGACGGAACGGAAAGTGAATGGGGCGGATACAACGGTACTGTTGAAAGTACTCAGGAAATAAAAGACGGTGACAGCGTGGAATTTTTTATATATTCCGATGACTGGAGCGATGAAATTGCATGGTTCGAATATAAAGGAAATTATGTAAGTGAAATAACAGCAGTACCCGGCTCGGCTTTAAAACTCAATCTGAAATCGCTGACATTTATGATGGGATATCTTTATCCGGACTCGGAAGCCGTTCATGCTGCAGGTTCGGCATCTGCGGGAGCCCGCACTGCATGGATAAATACGGCTACCGGTGAAAAGACAGACACTGAATCAAAGGCATCGGATATTAACGGAGATACGGATATTATACTGCCTGATACGGAAGGTACATACTATCTGACCGCATATATGCCTCAGGACAGTACGGGAAACCCGATAATAATGCCTCTTTTGAAAATTACAGCTGACAAGGACGCGCCTCAGGCAGAGCCGTGTGCTCTCAGCTCGCTAAGCGTAGCAAGCTTTGACAGCAATCCCAACGCTCTGACTCTTTCACCTTCATTCGACGGAGAGATAACCGAGTATTCGGTACCTGCAGTAGATTATCCTTCGTCGGATTTACCGGTTTTCCGCAGTCTGTACGTAAAAGCGGCAGCGGAATCGGATGAAGCTGTGATAAAAGCGGAATGCGGCGGTGTGTCCGCAGATATTACCTCCGGAGATTCCGGATGGAAAATGCTCTCAGGCGCACTGGAACCCGGAAAAAACAACATTCTTAAAATTACTGTCAGTGCTTCCTCTGAAGAAAATGCTGTAAAACGTACATATTATGTAAAAATTCCTATGAAGGACAGCAGCAGCGGTATTCCGGCAGACTTTGAGTATCCTGACCGTGTCACGGATTATCTCTGCATGGGGTCACAGTATACAAATAACGGAACCTACGGAGCAAATCCTGAGGAAATTCTGACCGGCAGCACAAAATCTCTGGGGAATTTCGGGGGATATATTACTTTTTATTACGAAAAACCCGTTACGGACAGCCCGTATAACAAATACGGAATGGATTTTTATATAATCGGAAACGCATTCAGCGACAACGGGGACAGTGCGTCAGAACCCGGACAGGTATATGTTTCTGAAGACGGAGAACAGTGGTACGCTTTGGCGGGTTCAGAACATTATGAGGAAAACACATTATGGGATTACACGATAACATACTCTAAGGGCGAGGACGGAAAGTCGTACTGGACCGATAATTACGGAAATTCCTGCCTTGAAAACGCTGCCGCACTCTGGCCTGACGAGAAAGTATATTCTCTTAACGACACTGCAAACCTGAGCATATATAAGTATAAAGGAATCCTTCTTAAGAGTCGTGACGGAAGTATTACGGGAGACGGAACGGCAGATTCAAATGCTGCAGAAACAGCATTCGGATATGTGGACTGCTATGCATCCAATATATCAGGAGGAATCCTCACGGATGTAAATCCGTACGTAAAAAATCCATCAAAGGCTAACGGCTTTGACCTGGCATGGGCAGTGGATGAAAACGGAATACCTGTTGAGGTGAAGGACAAGGAATTTCATTATATAAGGATTGCATCAGCATCGAACATTTATGCGGGAATGTTTGGTGAAAAATCTACTGAGGTATCCTGTGCGGCAATTACAGTTCCGCAGGAATCTGAAACAGGCAAAACTCCTATGCCCGAGGGAGTAGAAATATCCGACGGTTCAGAAACGGTTTCGGTAAGCTTTGATCAGGAGAACAGGATTTATCCTGTAAATACAGGAGATATGAAATATGTTTCGATTAAAATAAGCGGAGCCGAAGCGGGAGACAACATATACATAAATAATCAGAGGATTGAGCCGGATAAAGCTGCCTCAGGATTTAAAGTGACTAAGGAAAAAGGCGAAATTCCCGTAAGAATTATAATACAGAACGGAGATAAAGAACCGGCTGTATGCCTATTAAAGCTGACAGGAAATTCATCTGAAGCCGACAGTCTTATAAAAGGAATAAAAATAAATGCGGAAGGAACTGTCAGAGAAGCGACAACCGCAGACGGAGCGACATATAATGCGTCGGCGGGATACCGTATAGACAGTGTGAAAATTATTCCTGAAATCACGCCGGGAGTATCATATACTGTGAACGGAGAGGCGCCGGCAGAATCATATTCACTGAATTACGGTGAAAATCTGTTTCATATCAGTGCAGAGGCTCCGGATGGAAGCGTTCAGGCGTTTACTTTGAATGTAAAAAGAGACAATCCGCCGGCTCAGACCGGAAATACCATAGAAGTAAGGTTTGCACTGTACGGTGACGAGCTGCACGGTGAATCCGAGGTTCATGTATGGAAGGAAAACAGGAATGATATGCCTGTCTGGATACAGGAAAAGAAATATACCTTAGGAGCAGGTTCAACTGTAATGGATTTGCTGGAAAAGGCTCTCAATGAAGCGGGAATAAGCTATAAAAAAGACGGCATAAACTATGTTTCCGAAATTAACGGACTGGCACAGTTTGAAAACGGAAGCAATTCCGGATGGATGTATTTATATAACGGCAGGTATTCGAATCTTGGGGCTGCCGAACAGATTGTCAGAAACGGAGACAGAATAATATTCCACTATACCGACGATTACACAAAAGAGGAAAACCAGGCTGACTGGGGTACGGTTTCCCCGGCAGGCAAACCTGATAATGAGGACGGAGAAACTGAAGTAACGGAAAACGTGAAAGTCTTTGATGACGTTGAAAAGAACTCATGGTACGAGGATGCCGTTTACTATGTCGTAAAGAACAGTCTGTTTAAAGGTGTTTCGGAAAATGAATTTATGCCTGAAGGAAAAATGACAAGGGCGATGTTTGCAGAGGTTCTGTACAGGCTGGACAGACCTGAGAATTCACCGGGAAATTCGTCTTTTGAAGATGTAAATAAAGGTGACTGGTATTACGATGCTGTCGTATGGGCGGCAGAAAACGGAATCGTTAAAGGAATAAGCGTAACTGAATTTGCCCCTGATGCATATATTACCCGGGAACAGGCAGCGGCTGTTTTTTTCAGGTATGCATCATTTAAAGGATGGGATACGGACAAATCGGCGGATTTATCCGGTTTTAAAGATAATGCAGATGTTCATGACTGGGCAGAGGATGCTGTAAAATGGGCCTTTGCATTAGGACTCATAAAGGGCACCGGAGACGCAAATATTTCTCCGTCGGATACTGCAACCAGAGCGCAGACTGCCGCATTATTCATGAGGCTGTGCGAGAATATTATTCCGGCATAAAAGGACATTAAATAACTACGAAGGGATAAACCATGAAAAAACTGCTTTCAATAGTAATAACTATTACCATGCTGTTTGCTTTTTCGCTGCAGGCTGCGGCTGTGAGCACAGAAAATGTAAATACTGTTATGGCTGACACAGCGATGTATTTATATAATGAAGTTTCAAGTCCGCAGATCAGCTCGGCGGGAGGTGAATGGACGATTCTTGGTCTGGCAAGAAGCGGTGCGGATATTCCGGATGAATACTATGAGAATTATTATCAGAGAGTGGAGAAAAAACTGAAGGAATGCGGAGGCAGGCTTCACGACAGAAAATATACTGAGTATTCACGAGTAATTCTGGCTCTTACCGCAATTGGTAAAAATCCGGAAAACACAGCGGGATACAATCTGCTTGTTCCGCTGGGAGACTACGAAAAAACCGTGTGGCAGGGTGTAAACGGATCTATATGGGCCCTGACAGCGCTGGACAGCGGCGGATACAGGATTCCCGAAAACCCGGATGCCAAGATTCAGGCTGAAAGAGAAATGTATGTAAATCATATTCTGGAAAAACAGAATCCGGAAGGCTTCTGGGGCATGTCAGAAAACATACCCGATACGGATATAACAGCAATGGCCCTGCAGGCACTGGCAAAATACAAAGAAAAACCGGAAGTAAAAGCCGCGATTGAAAAAGCACTGAAATACCTGTCGGAAAAACAGAATCCGGATGGCGGATTCTCTAACGGAGGAGTTCAGAATTCAGAGAGCTGCGCCCAGGTGATTGTGGCTCTCTGCGAGCTAAATATTTCCATTGACAGTCCCAAATTCGTGAAGAACGGAAATACTGTTCTTGATAAAATGATGACATTTTATGTGAAGGGAAAAGGCTTCAGGCATGCGGCAGATGATTCCGGCTTAAGCATTATGTCCACAGAACAGTGCTTTTACAGTCTGGCAGCTCTGCAGAGGGCTGAGGAAGGAAAGAACAGTCTGTACAATATGTCAGATGCGGACAGACCTTCGGAGAACGAAGACAGCCGGGGACTTCCCGGAAAAAATTCCGATGTGAAAGTAATGAAAGTTGTTTTGCCCGGAAAAACCTTTTCGGATATCACTTCCGATAAAAACAGAACAGCTATAGAAGAACTGGCCTCAAGGAAAATAATAAACGGTAAAACCGATGCATTATTTGAGCCGGAGTCTACTATGACAAGAGCCGAATATGCCGCAATTATTACAAGAGGTCTGGGACTGCAGGCAAAGATCAGCAAAAGGTTTGAAGATGTAAAGCCCGGAGAATGGTTTTTCGATTATGTAGGCACTGCCTGCAGCTATGGAATTGTTAAAGGAGTTTCGGAAACCTGTTTTAACCCTTACGGAACAATTACGAGAGAGGAAGCAGCTGTTATGACTGCAAGAGCCGCGAAGTTATGCGGACTGGATACAAATATGGATACTGCGCAGGTCAGAAATATTCTGGCTGATTTTACAGACTGCGCAAAAGCTTCAGAATGGGCATTAGAATCTCTGGCATTCTGTTACAGTGAAGGGATAATTCCTGATAACGAAACTGAGATACAGCCTGCAAAATCCGTAACAAGGACTGAAATAGCTCTAATGCTGTACAATACTCTGGATTCCACAAAGCTTTTATAGGAAGGAAAGTATATGAAAAAATACAAACACATTATTATAGGAGCTGTTATTCTGGCTGTGCTGGCAGGAACCTTATGGTGGGGAGGCGATTCACCGGGGCTTCACGGATTCGGCAGCGGAAAGGGTGAAAAAGAGCACAGCAGTCAGATTCAGACATCGGATATGCACATCGGTGAAGAAGTCTCCCTAGAAACAAACCGGTCCGGGACAGCGGGCGAAAATACTATCGGCGACAGTAAAACAGAAGGAGGCACGAAAACAGACGGTGACAAGAAATCAGA
>JAUNCY010000019.1:27923-29288 GCA_030526325.1 Bacillota bacterium | reverse complement strand
GACCGCTTTTTCGCCCAGCGGGATAAGGGGCCTTATCCCGTTTCTCAATTTTTGCTCCCGCAGGATAAGGAGCCTTATCCCATTCCATACTTTTCACGCCCCCGGGATAAAGACCTTATCCAAAATGACCGATTTCCCGTCCGATGGGATAAAACGTCCGGAATTATCAATATATACTCAGGCCGCGCCCCCAGACTTTTGCGTCAACAGGCCAAATTTTATTTTGTTCTTTTACCGTAACCCGTTCAGGCCTTCTCTGAAAGCTCTCGTCACCGTCCCATTTTCCTCAATCAGATAAGATCTGGCCACCTTTCCGTCACTGTCGTAATCGCATCCGTCCCACCAGACTGCAGCTTTTATTCTGTCATATTCCTCAATCCGCTCAAACATATCCTTTATCCATTTCTCCTTGTTTCCTCCTGCGCTGCTGCAGCCGAATTCAGTAATCATTACAGGTTTGTCATAGCTTGCCAGCGTCCTTTTATACAGCGGTTCATAAATCTCATCAAAACTTCTCCATTCTTCACCTTCGTAATACGTGCCGGTGTTGTAGCCTGTAATTCCCACTACATCCACATACTCGTCACCCGGATAATATCTGTATTCACTGTTCCATTTATAATCCGGGAATGATTTCTCATTCGGATTCCATATCCATATCGTGTAAGCACCCGCACCTTCCTCCATGAAAATATTAAAAATGTACCTGTACATGTCGGTAAAAAGCTCCGTATCCCTTGACGTGTGGAAAGCCGAATATTCGCACCAGTCACCGTTCATTTCATTGCACAGTCTGAAAAGCACCGGATTTCCCGCTTCCTTTATCAGTGCCGCATAATCCCTCAGAAACTCATCGTATTTTCCGTCAAGAATTCCGTAAACCATGTTTCCTTCCTCACTGAACTTGGTCTGGAGAGTTAATTCCACTATTCTTCCCTCCTCTGCGGAAGTTTTCAGCACCTTTTCAATCCGCTCAAGGCAGTCTTCCGATTCGAAATGAGAATAATACAACAGAATATCGAGGCTGTATTTCAGCCTCTGTTCCAGATTTGTCAGGCGGCTCCAGTCCTCATCTATTCCCCATTTGAAGACACCCCAGTTGAGACCGCTTTCTTCCCCGAAATATTTTTCATATACCTGTTTTGTTTCTTCGTTCCAGTATTCCCTGATACCTTTTACGTTCAAATCCCCCCTGAAGCCTTCTCCGCTCGCTTTTTCCCTGATATCTTCTTCACCGTAATTCTCCCCGATACCGTATTCGTCCGAAGCTTCCGGCAGACGGTGAATACTTTCCACAGCTTTTCTGAATTCACCATCATACCCCTTTTTCTCTATGAATCTCCCGAAAACGGTACATACGCTGCA
>JAUNCY010000019.1:0-27913 GCA_030526325.1 Bacillota bacterium | reverse complement strand
CCACGTCCGCGCAGATATAATAATTCCGGTCACCGTCAATTCGCTGCAGCCTTTCTCTTGACCACTGCGTAATCTGAATCTCCTTATCCCCCAGCTTATAGTTTTCAACAGTTCCCTCCTTGTGGTCGCCGCTGTTCTCTATGAATTTGTTTGAATATGACAGATAAGATTCAACCTCCTCCGGGCTGTTAAATTTTTCGAAATATATATCGAAATTGCTGTCATCGCAGTCTACGCCAATTCCTGTACTACCGTACTCTATTGTCCCCGACATGCTCTCTGGTAGCAGAATATAATAACCTTCCCACATATTCTCAAGCACAGTCCCGACATCCGTAAACTTTATTCTGATATGGTCTCTCAAGTCTTCATTCTGAGATTGATACTCTTGAAGCATACTATCATTCAGGCTGCCTGCATCACTTTTCTGCGCCGGTACAGGAGAAACTGCCGCTTTGTCAGCACCTCCTGATACCCCCATGTAAAGAAAAACCACCGCCGCAGCTGATACAACCGTCACCAGAATTGCTGCCGCCAGAATTTTCAGGCATCTTTTTCCTGTCATTGTTTTCCTTCTCCTCTCATTCTATATTTATAGAACAATTTCATTCTATAAATATAGAATGAAATTGTCAATAGATTTCTCAAATATTGTTCCCCAAAACTCCTGCCTGTGATACAATTCAAAGAATCTGTTATACTCAAAAAATAACCGGTCGTACCTATCGGGCATGCAAACAGGAGCAATAACCGGTCACTCCTATCGGGCATGACAACAGGAACATAAAACCGGTCATACAAACAGGAGCATAAAAAATGGAAAAAATAATCGGAATCCTTGCCTCCGAATTCGGCAGGCAGGAACAGAATATTAAAAACGTTATAACTCTGATTGATGAGGGAAACACTATACCGTTTATCGCCAGATACAGAAAAGAGATGCATGGTTCAATGGATGATTCTCTGCTCAGAGAGCTTGAAACAAGACTTGGATATTTGAGAAATCTGGAATCCAGAAAAGAAGAAATCAAAAACGCTGTAAATAATCAGGGAAAACTTACAGACGAACTGGCTGCGCAGATAGACAATGCCAAAACCCTTGCGGAAGCTGAGGATTTATATCGTCCTTTCAAACAGAAAAAACGCACGCGGGCAGGAATTGCAAAAGAAAAAGGCCTTGAACCCCTTGCGGCCCTCATATTCTCACAGGCTGACAGCCTTCCAGCCCTGCCGGTTCTCGCAGAAAAGTATATAAATGAAGAAAAGGAAGTTCTGACTGCAGAGGACGCCCTTGCAGGCGCTTCGGATATTATTGCCGAATTTATCTCTGACTCTCCGGATATCCGAAAGATTCTCAGGGAATACTGCTTCAGCAGCGCCTCGATACGATCCGAAAAAGCAAAGGATGAGGACTCGGTTTACCGACAGTATTATGATTTTTCACAACCTGTATCCGCGGTTCCCGGACACAGGATACTGGCACTCAACAGAGGAGAAAAAGAGGGATTTCTCCGGGTTTCACTGGAGACGGACAAAGATAAAATATTAAATCTTATTTTCAGACAGACAGTCCGCTCCGACTCCGAGGCCGCTGATTTTGTAAAAGCCGCAGCAGAGGATGCCTGGGACAGGCTGATTTTTCCCTCTCTGAGAAATGAACTGCGCTCAGCTCTGACTGAAAAAGCCGCCGAAGGCGCCATACATAATTTCGCCATAAACCTTAGACCGCTTCTCATGCAGCCGCCGGTAAAAGGTCATATTACCATGGGGCTGGACCCCGGGTACAGAAACGGATGCAAAACAGCGATTATTGACGCAACAGGAAAGCTCCTTGACACCTGCGTAGTATATCCTGCTTCAGGAGAAAAGAAAAAAAGAGAGGCTATAGGCCTGCTTTCCGGACTTATAAAAAAACATAAAGTTGAGCATATAGCCATAGGCAACGGAACCGCTTCCAGAGAAACAGAGCAGATGGTCTCCGATATGATAAAAGAGCTGGATTTAAAGGTTTCATATATGATTGTAAACGAAGCTGGCGCTTCCGTATATTCCGCTTCAAGTCTTGCCGCGGAAGAGTTCCCTGATCTGGATGTAAATCTAAGAAGCGCCGTATCTATTGCCCGCCGCCTTCAGGACCCGCTGGCGGAGCTTGTCAAAATTGACCCTAAAGCCATCGGAGTGGGTCAGTATCAGCACGATATGCCTCAGAAGAGACTGGACGAAACGCTGTCCGGAGTTGTTGAGGACTGTGTAAACGCGGTCGGAGTAGATCTTAACACGGCCTCCCCCGCCCTTCTGCAGAGGGTTTCCGGGCTGAATTCATCCATTGCAGGAAATATTGTGGCATACAGAGAGGCTAACGGAGCCTTCTCCGACAGAAAGCAGCTGCTCAAGGTGCCCAGACTGGGGGCAAGGACCTACGAACAGTGTGCCGGTTTTCTCAGAATATCAGGCGGCAGAAACCCGTTGGACAACACCGGAGTTCATCCGGAAAGCTACAAGGCCGCCGAGGTCCTCATCGGTCTGTGCGGCTGCGGAATTGATGATATTTCATCCGGCAAAACCGCAGAGCTGGGCAAAAGGCTCCGCGCCCTAGATGAAAAAAGCGCATCTAAAAAATGTGGCATAGGAATCCCCACTCTCAGAGATATTGCAAAGGAACTGGCGAAGCCCGGCAGAGATCCGAGGGATGAACTGCCCCGTCCCGTTCTGCGAACAGATGTGCTGGAAGCCAAAGACCTGGTTCCGGGAATGATTTTGACGGGCACTGTCAGAAATGTAATAGATTTCGGAGCCTTCGTGGATATCGGAGTCCATCAGGACGGACTTGTTCATATTTCGGAAATCACAGACAAATACATCAGGCATCCTTCGGAAATCCTCTCCGTGGGAGATGTGATAAAAGTAACTGTTCTGTCCGTAGACGAAACAGGGAAAAGAATAAGCCTGTCTGCCAAACAGGCAAAATAGACAAACCGGGAAGCAATAAACTGTCGCGCACCCACATAGCCAGCGGTTTATATTTCCCGCTCTTCACGAGTTCAACCGGGTCACGATCCATAACAAAAAAAGAAACAGAGAAAAAACATCGCAAGCCGGTGTTTTTTCTCTGTTTTGCTCTATTCTAATAATTCGAAACCGGATTCTATTAAGCGTATCAGTAATCTGAGCCTTCGAACCGAATCCTATGATTTTATCGGCGTCCGCTCCGTTTTCGAATAAAATCCAGGATTCTATTTAAGCATGTCAGTAATCTGAGCCTTTGAACCGAATCCTATAGTTTTATTTGCAATCTCTCCGTTTTTGAATAAAATCACTGTAGGGATGCTGGCAATTCCGTATCTTACGGCGAGCTCCTGCTCCTCGTCAACATTTACTTTTCCCACCTTAACTTTGCCTTCGTATTCCTTTGCCACCTCGTCTATTATCGGCGCAAGCATCCTGCAGGGTCCGCACCATGCAGCCCAGAAATCCACCAGTACAGGAATTTCGGAATTTATAACCTCAGCTTCAAAATTATTGTTTGTAAGTGTAATCTCAGCCATGTTGTTCTCCCTTCTCATATTAATAATTATGGGTATATTTTAGTCCTCTTCTGTCCGGGAAACCGTGATTAAGTCTCATAATATTTCAAAAGACCTCTGAATAATCAAAGGCCTTTTAAATCATTTTCTGTATGCTGTTTACGAAATCTTTTTCAGTCCCTCTATATCCGTAAGGCGAATTGTTCCCCTTCTGAATTCCACCAGACCGTCCGATGCAAACCGTTTAAGCATCCTTGCCACAACCTCTCTTGCGGAGCTTGTGTGCTGGGCTATCTGCTCATGAGTCATGTTTATAACAGGACTCCCGGTTCTCTCATACTCCCCGATAAGGAAAGATGCCAGTCTTCTGTCGAATTTTTTAAACAGTATCTGCTGCATTGACCACATAACTGCAGAGAATTTCTCGGTAGAAAGTTCAAACATATAGCAGCGCACATGAATATTATTCTGGGTAAGGCGCAAAAAGGCGGATGCGTGTATTACCAGCACTTCACAGTCATCCTCTGCCACCATGAAGGTGTCAAAGGTTATCTGTCTTATCACGCAGGATGCGGCCAGGACACAGGTGTCTCCTCCGTAGAGTTTGAAAAGAGTTATCTCTCTTCCCTCCTCGGACATGATATATGTGCGTATAGTACCCTTCACAACAGTTACCATCCCCAGACAGTTGCTGTCGCAGCTGTGTATTATACGCCCTTTTTCATATTTCTGGAATCCGGAATGCTTGAAGACAAGCTCCTTTTCGCTGTCGCTGAGTTCTTTCCAGAAAGGCAGCCGCTCAAGGTATTCCCTTTTACGCTCCATTAACCCTTCCCCCTTGCATATAAAAAGACTATATCTTTAGATAAGCGGTATTAAGCTTTCCAGAGTCCGTGAAGATTGCAGTATGCATATACAGCTTCAACTTCGTCGCCGTCGCAGATTGCGAAGCAAACCTTAGGTTCCTGACCCGGTTTTAATGCTTTACGCTGATTTCCGCTCTTTGTCTGAAGGGATACCCATTCAATGTAGTGCTCTTCCTGCATAGGATGTTCAACAGAACCAACTGTTACAACAACTTTGTTGCCTTCAACTTTGTATTCAGGAACATGCTTTTCAACTGAAGCATCTGTTGTTCCCGGAACGAGTTCTGTCATTTTCTGACCGCAGCACATAACAGGTACGCCTGCGTTCTTAACCATAGCAATAATGTTTCCGCAATGTCCGCAAATAAAGAATTTCTGTTCCATAATAATACCTCCATATTTTTTCAGAACCTGAGTTCTGTATGTTAAACGTTTTCGGGAAAAATATTTTCCTTATATTAATTATATCACCGGTAACGCTGATGTAAATGTGATTTAGTCACTAAAATGCACAATATCCGGCAGTTTTATATTCCTCTTCGTATGCAGGCATTTACAAATTTAAGTTCCACATCCATGCGCTCCGCCACCTGCTCCGGAGTCATGCCGCTGTCAAGAAATCTGAAGACAACTGCCTTGAGACTTTCAGCCACCTCGATAATATGACTGTCGGGATCATAAAAACGCACCGCTCGCTGACCCCATCTGTGTTCTTTCACCGGATGCACATAAACTATGTCAAAGTCTTTAAGCTTTTCGGCGAAGGCGTCAAAATCTTCCTCTTCGAAATAAATTTCGCCGACCTTTCCGGCCCAGCCCAGTTCCTCCGGGCTTCTGTCCAGAAATTCCGCCCAAGTTTCATAGGTCTGAAGGCTCAGCCCTCCTGTAAGAGTTACATTTGCGCCAAAATCCGCGGTAATTCTCAGTCCCAGTACTTTTTTATAAAACTCCACAGATTTCTCCATATCGGTTACCGCCAAAAGCGTATTTTTAAATTTCGTTTCTGACCCCTCCCTATCCTGCAAGGAATTCTGATTGATATGCTTCTTCACAGGAAAAGCATTTTCCTTATACACCCCCCCTAAATCCATCCGACTCTGGGGGCTGATCTGTACAATATCTTATTAACCTGTAATTTCTCCCGAAGTCTGTTATTTACTTATATTTTCCTCGACCGCCCGGTCGTAAAGTTCCATAATTCTTCTGAGAGTGGGCTCTCCTGCAGACAGAAGCACATCCTCGCCTGCGGGATTTCTATCGCCTTCATTTGTTATGCATCTTATAGGCAGAACCTTCGGGGAAGTTCCGCTGATAAAAGCAGCATCGTACTCTCCAAAGGATTTTTCTGAGATTTTCTTTTCAACCACAAGAATGCCGTTATCCTCGCAAATTTTCACTATCATCTGACGGGTTATTCCAAGAAGAACGCCTTCCGCCGGACTGGTAAATACGGTTCCGTCCTTGATAAAGAATACATTTGAACGGCTTCCTTCCGTTACGCAGTTTTCCCGGTCAAGAAGCAGCACCTCGTATACATCCGACTCGGCTATACGTCGGTCCGCCACCTCTCTAAGCGCGGAATCGCTCACCTTTGCCTGCGGATTCACTCTCATAGCTCTGAGAATACCCACTTTAACTCCGTCCCTGTAATCAGCTTCGGACGGATATTCCGCTCCCACCAGCTTCATATACATCCTTCCGCCCAGTAAAATTATTTTTACATTATCATTATGAACATTGTTTGCCTCAAACAGCTTGGAGATGTCCTCTCTAACCGATTCGGACGTCAGAGTGTTTTCTGCACCGAGGCCTTCGAGAGTCCTGTCAAAACGCTCAACATGCTCTTCCACCAAAAGCGGTTTGCCGTCTATAACACGGATAACCTCATATGCATAAGCTTCCCTCGAATTCAAATCATCATAAAATTCGGCTTCATCATGAAGAGTACCGTCAACAATAACCCATTTTTTTTCAGATGAATCAGTCATATCCTATCTGCCTTCCCTTTTGCAGCCCGCCCAGAGCCGGGACCGCATTTATTTTCATTTTTCTTATTTTCTGTTTCTCTGCCAGATTTCAATCAGAATGCTCCGACGCTCTCACTCTGAACAAACACTCTCTTTATATTATTACCCGAAAGCGCGTAAAACTGATTATTCTGTCAAAGTCCGTTACTTTGTAATTATATCACATAAAAATTATATTACAATTAAGGTTTTATTTTCCGCCGCCTTTTTTGCTTTTCACCGCCGTTTTATCTCATATTACTGCATTCAGCCGTGCCGGCAGTGATAAACACTTTTCAAAATAAAAAAACTCCTGAAATCATCTGATTTCAAGAGTTAATAATCATGGTTGCGGAGAGAGGATTTGAACCTCTGACCTTCGGGTTATGAGCCCGACGAGCTACCAGCTGCTCCACTCCGCGATATTAAATTGGTGCCGGGGACCGGGGTCGAACCGGTACGAGATAAAATCTCACGGGATTTTAAGTCCCGGGCGTCTGCCAATTCCGCCACCCCGGCAAAATAAAATGGCTCCAAGGGTGGGGCTCGAACCCACAACCTATCGGTTAACAGCCGAGTGCTCCACCATTGAGCTACCTTGGAACATTTTGTCTGCTGAACTCGTTTTTCTCATCAGCGACAATAGTTATTATACATACACACCCCTTAGCTGTCAAGCATTTGTACGAAGTTTTTTCTACTTTTTTCCGAACCTGTTTTTCAGAATTTTACAGCCTCCGGCCAAAGCAGAATCTTTCCAGTTCTTCTACACTCGCAAAGTAGTGTGTGCTGTTCTTCCTCATATATTCCTCGATTGCCTTTATCTTGTGGGACCAGCCCGCACAGGCGAACTCGACTCCGCACTTTTCGGCCATATCGAGACCGGGTTTGAGATCATCAATTACAAGTATTTCCGATTCATCAAGTTTGTATTCATCCATTATCATTTTCACGGGATACGGTGACGGTTTTCTTTTTCCTTCACCAAGCTCCCAGCCGAAAACCATCTCAGGCTCTGCCACTCCGGCCTTCCGGTAGTCTCTCCGGATATTCAGGCTGTTGGAATGAGAAACCACACATACAATTCCGCCTTCATCCCGCTGCCTTTGTATTAGACCGGCCATACCGGGATAAAAATCCGGAATATGCGTCTCCATGTATTTCATCCAGCCGGCGTACTGATTTACCCGTTCCTCCTGCGTGAAATGCAGAATATCAAAACACAGTTCATAAAATCCCGGTTCGAAACAGTACATCATAAACTCCTCAAGGCTCATCTTAACATCCGGTCTTATCTCAGACAGAGTCTTCCGAAAAGACGGATAATGAACCTGTGGTGTACTCATAACCACCGTATCGTCATGATCCATTACAAGACATTTATAATTCAGCATAGCGCGCCTCCCTTCACAATTCCCAAGCCGGAATCCAAGTTCCACGCTTCCATTTATACTATACAATTATATTCATTTACAACAGTTTATTTCGATAATGTTAAAATATTATACGTCATTGCACATTTTCTACAGTCGTTTTAGATTTTACATACTTTTAAACTGTTTCTCACGCTCTTTCAAACCCTGTTTTCACGCTCGCCTAAACCCGGTTTTCATGCTCATTTAAACCCAGTATTGACACAGATTCAAATTTATAATAAAATAATTGAGCGCATAAGGGAGTAGTCAACGCTGAGGCGTGATGAAGTCAACATCCTGAAACTTCGGTTTCTGGCTTCGTATTAAATGACGAGACTTATCTGCATCTGCAGATAAGTCTTTTTTATTACCCGCTTATATTATTCCGCAGCAGGGAGGTTTTCATGAGTACAGGTGCATTGTTTATCATAGCTGTCGGTCTTTCCATGGACGCATTTGCCGTTTCCATATGTAAGGGGCTTTCTGTAAAGCAGCTCAGGCCGGGGCATATGATGATAACCGGTCTGTATTTCGGAGGATTTCAGGCACTGATGCCCGTCGCAGGTTATCTTCTCGGAATTCAATTTGAGCATCTGATTACCAGCATAGACCACTGGATTGCTTTTGTCCTGCTGGCCCTCATCGGCATCAACATGATAAAAGAATCCCGGGGTTCCGCGGAAGAGCTGAATGATTCATTCTCTCTTAAGACAATGCTGCCCCTTGCTGTTGCCACAAGCATAGATGCTCTGGCCGTGGGCATAACCTTCGCTTTTCTGAAAGTAAACATCCTGTACGCAGTCGTATTTATCGGCATCACCACTTTCGTGCTTTCTGCCGCAGGTGTTAAAATCGGTCAGCTTTTCGGTGTACGGTTCAAATCCGGAGCAGAGCTTGCAGGAGGAGCAGTCCTTATCATTATGGGACTGAAAATTCTTCTCGAGCACCTCGGCATAATAGGATAATCAAAAACTTAATATAAATGAGGGAGTAGTTCCGCATTAATTGTGTGGTAAATCAACATCGTGGTATCTGCACGGACGGATATCTGGTTTATCTGTAAAGAATGAGACTCATGTACAGAGACCCTTGAGCAGCCGGCTCAGGACGCTGTATGTGGGTCTTTTATGCATTTACTTCCCTTTTCCGCAAAACACAAGACAAAACGAAACGGAGGAAAAACTTATGAAAGAGTACTTATCTGAAATATCTCTTGTATTCGAAGAGCTGAATTCTTCGGAACAGGGTCTTACTTCAGAGGAAGCACAGAAAAGACTCAAACAATTCGGTCCGAACAAGCTGAAAGAAGGCAAAAAAGACTCGCTGTTCAGGAAATTTCTGAAACAGATGGCTGACCCGATGATAATTATCCTCATCGCTGCAGCTGTAATATCCGGAATCACGTCGTTTTATTCCGGAGAATCCTTTGCCGATGTCATCATTATCATGGTCGTGGTTATAATCAATGCTATTCTGGGAGTCTTTCAGGAAAACAAGGCGGAAAAGGCCATAGAAGCCCTTCAGGAAATCACCGCAGCCACCTCAAAAGTCATAAGAGACGGTAAACAGATCACCGTAAAAAGCGAAGAGCTGGTTCCGGGTGATGTGATAGTGCTTGAAGCCGGAGACGCAGTTCCCGCAGATGCCCGAATAATCGAATGCGCCAGCATGAAAATAGAAGAAGCCGCACTTACAGGCGAATCTGTTCCGGTAAGCAAACTCATAAACGTGCTGATGCTCAACGGAGAAAAAGACATTCCGCTGGGAGACAGAAAAAACATGGTTTACATGGGAAGCACTGTTGTATACGGCCGCGGAAAAGCCGTGGTTACCGGTTCGGGAATGAACACGGAAATGGGAAAAATCGCCGATGCACTGGCAAATGCAAAAGAAGAGCAGACCCCTCTTCAGAAAAAGCTTGCCCAGCTGAGCAAAATCCTCAGCGTTATGGTAATAGGCATCTGCCTGCTGATTTTCGCCATAGATATCTTCAGAATTTATCCTGACATCAGCGGAACCGCCCTTCTTGACACCTTCATGATAGCAGTCAGCCTTGCCGTTGCCGCAATTCCGGAAGGTCTTGCCGCGGTAGTGACAATTGTTCTGTCTATCGGAGTCACAAACATGTCTGCAAAAAATGCCGTCATCAGGAGACTTACCGCAGTTGAAACCCTCGGCTGCACCCAGATTATCTGCTCTGACAAGACAGGAACTCTTACACAGAACAAAATGACCGTAGTGGAACATTCCGCCAAGGATACAGACCGGCTTGTTCTGGCCATGTCTCTGTGCAGCGACGCAAAACTGGACGAAAGCTTTCAGGCAGTGGGCGAGCCAACAGAATGTGCCCTTGTGAACGACTCTTACAGCTGCGGAATGTACGAGGCGGAACAGGGATTCACCCGTATCGGAGAGGCCCCCTTCGACTCCTCAAGAAAAATGATGTCAGTGGTTTGCACCGTAAACAGCGGTCAGATAATCCAGTTCACAAAAGGCGCACCGGACGAAGTCCTCAAGCTGTGCTCTTCCTTCTGGGACGGAAATCAGGCGGTTCCCATGACCGATGCTCTTAGAGAAGAAATCCTTACAGCCAACAAGGCTATGGCAGATCAGGCCCTGAGAGTTCTGTGCGGAGCTTTCAGAAGTCTTGAGGAAATCCCGACATCATACGAACCTGAACATCTGGAAAAAGACCTGTGTTATCTGGGGCTTTCCGGAATGATAGACCCTATCAGACCTGAAGTAAAGGATTCAATAACACAATGCCGGCAGGCAGGCATAACTCCTGTGATGATTACGGGAGATCACAGAGATACTGCGGTTGCAATTGCCCGCCAGCTCGGAATTCTCGATGATGAACATTTTGCGGTTACCGGCTCACAGCTTAACGAAATGAGCGATGAAGAACTTTACAAAAATATAGATAAATACTCGGTTTACGCAAGAGTGCAGCCCGAACACAAGGTAAGAATAGTCAGTGCCTGGAAGGCCAGGGGCATGATTACGGCCATGACGGGAGACGGAGTTAACGATGCGCCTTCTATTAAAAATGCCGATATAGGCGTGGGCATGGGCATCACAGGAACCGACGTCACAAAAAACGTTGCAGATATGGTTCTGGCCGACGACAATTTCGCTACAATAGTATCCGCCGTTGAAGAAGGCAGAAGAATATATGATAATATCAGAAAATCCATTCAGTTCCTGCTCTCTTCGAATCTTGCGGAGGTAATATCGATTTTCACCGCCACGCTGCTGGGCTTCGCCATCCTTAAGCCGGTTCATCTCTTATGGATAAATCTCATAACCGACTGCTTCCCGGCTCTGGCACTCGGCATGGAAAAGAGCGAGAAAAATATTATGCTCAGAGAACCCCGAAGTTCAAAGGACGGTATCTTTGCCGGCGGTATGGCCTTCGACGTACTGTCTCAGGGACTGATAATTTCCGTGCTTACACTGATATCGTATTTCATCGGTCACTACATTGAGTCCGGTGTCTGGGAGATAGTGGACAGCCCCGACGGAATGACTATGGCCTTCCTCACACTCTCGCTGGTTGAAATTTTCCATTCCTTCAACATGCGTTCCAGAAGAGGCTCCATATTCAAAATGACCAGCAGAAACACATGGCTGTGGCTGTCAATGGCTGCGTCACTGATATGCACTACTGCCGTAATATACATTCCTTTCCTTTCGGCAGCTTTCGGATTTGAAACGATTTCTGCATTTGAATACGGCATAGCAGTTGCTCTGGCTTTGACTATTATTCCGATCATGGAATTAATAAAGTTTTTACAGAGAAGAATTTCAAAATAGGCAAAAAACTGACCTGTGCGCTGCCTGCGCACAGGTCCTTTAGTTTACTTAATATTTTGCAGCATCCCGAATCATATTCTGTCTGCCGCAGTTCTTCGGCTCTTAACCGTTAACCTCTTCGTTCAGACGTTTCATGTCATCCGGCATAAGTCTGAAGGTAATTACCGTATCGATTTCCCTTGACTGAATGCCTCTGTAGAATTTCAGGGACGGTTCGTTCCAGTTCAGGCACAGCCATTCTATTCTCTCATATCCTCTTTCAAGAGAAAGCTTAGACAGGTATGCCATAATAGCCTTTCCAATGCCCTTTCCTCTGAGTTCCTCCTCCACATAGTAAATGTTCAAAAACATACTTGTTCTGCCGGTAAATCCTGAAGCCAGAGTATAAAACAGACCGATTCCGACAGGTTTTCCGTCCAGGAAAGCAATTGCACTCTCAAGAGTTTTGTTCGCAATCTGCTCTTTAAGGGTCTCTTTTGTGATTGTTACGCTGGTTTCCGCCATTTTCTGATATCTGCCCAGTTTGTATATGTACTCATGAAGGGCATCGATATCGCTCTGTTCCGTTGTCGCCATTCTGATTGTTAATTTTTCTTCCACGCTGTTCACCTCCAACATGTTTCCGTTTATACTTTTATAATATTATAACAGCTTTTGCCCGCTTCAAAATAAACAGATTTTACTTTTTTCATATAATCAATTACTGCTTTTTCTCTTCATGGAGCAGAAGATTCCTGCCGCGCAGATTAACGTAAAAATAATATACGCTGTTCTCATAGTGGTTACCAAATCCTCCGGGTCAGCCTGTGACAGCGCCACATCTCCCAGATTGAAATTGACAGTAAGCGTTATCATAACCATACTCATCGCATGTCCTATATTTCTCATAGTCGACAAAACCGAAGACGCAACTCCGTAGGAGCTTTTGTCCACGCAGCTCATAACCGCATTTGTGTTCGGAGAGCTGAACAGCGCGAATCCGCAGCCCGCAAAACATAGAACCGCTATTACGAACATGACCGGAGTGTGGATATTTATAAACGCCAGCATTCCCAGACTTATCGCGCACAGAGCCATCCCCGCAGAAGCAAGCTTATACGGAGAAATTCTGTCCGACAGCCTTCCCATATACGGAGAAAAAACCGCCATCAGAAGGGGCTGAACTATCAGGATTATTCCTGCCGTCTGAGACGAAAAACCCTGAACCACCTGAAGATAAATCGACAGAAGATAACCTATGGCATATGTTGCCGCGTAATTTAGAAGCGCCGCCAGATTTGACAGCGTATACGACATATTTCCGGCAAACAGTCTCACATCTACCAGAGGCGCATCCTCTTTAAGCTCTCTCTTAACAAATACAAATCCCATAACAATTCCCGCAGCCACAAGCAGCAGAGCGCTGCTTTTTTCCGCGAATCTGTTGAGGCCGTAAATAGTAAGAAGTATCATCATAACATAAAGGAAATTGCCGGCTTTATCAAAGCCCGCCTTTTCCAATGTGGATTTTCTGTCAGGCAGACGTCTTATTGCTTCGACAAACACAATTATCCCTGCAGTTCCTGTGATAAAAAAGATAGTTCTCCAGCCCAGGCTGTAATTTATTATGCCTCCCAGGACAGGTCCCGCCGACAATCCGGTGTAGGTTGCCGCAAGAGCGTATCCCAGAACTTTTCCCCGCTCCGAGCCTGGGAACTCGCTTATCAGTATCGCATGGTTGGTGGCAAATATCATAGCTGCCCCCACAGCCTGAATCACCCTGGCCGCTATCATCATCTCAAAAGAAACTGCCGCTCCGGAGGCGTATGAGCCTATCGTAAATATGGCAATTCCCAGTACAATTATTTTCTTTCTTCCTATAATATCCGCAATTCTTCCGAAAGGTACAGCCAGCGCCGCCACCGGAAGCATATAGGCGGTAACTATCCATCCTATAGCAGCCGCTCCTACTTTAAAATCAGCGCTCATGTCCGGAATCGAAAGATTGGTCGCACTTCCTATGAATGAAGTTATAAACGAGGTTATTACCGCTACAAATATAGTTGACTTCTGAATTCCGCTGTGTTTCGGTTTTACGCCGTTTTCACTCATTTCATTTCCTTCGCTTTCAAATTATTTTGTAAAGAGAACCGGCTCGGCTCTTCTTGCAAAGCCTTCTTCAAGCTCATGCTGGTGATAGAGATAGCCTGCATCCTCGTAGTATTTTGCCTGCATCGGGCATTTTTTGATACATGAACCGCATTTTATGCAGATTCCGGTAAACTCTCTGACGTTTTCCGGATTGATTGATCCCATAGGACATACTCTTGCGCACAGACCGCAGCCTATGCAGTTTTCGTTTGTGAGAGGCTTAACCTTTCTGATATCAACAGGATTGCCTTTTCTGTCTCTCGGCTGATAATATCCTCTGTACGGTTTTGGAACCCCTTCAACCTCCACAGGAGCCGGTATGCTTTCGAGACCCGAAACTGTTTCGGCAGCTTTTTTTCCAAGTTCCGCAGCGATTTCCAAATCTTTGCTGTCAGGTCTTCCACCTGCCAGAATCTTTGAGAATGAATGCTCTCCTATGAATGCTCCGGCAGCGATTGTATGGAATCCGTCCTCCTCAAGGATATCTCTGAGTTCCACAAGACCGTCGTCGAAATTTCTGTTTCCGTAAAGTACCACAGGAACAGCAAGAGCTCCGTTTCCCTGTACCGTAACAAGGTATTTAAGCAGCACATTCGGCACTCTTCCCGCATAAACCGGTGTTCCGAATACAACTAAATCATTTTCCGAAAAAGACAGTACGTCAGCCCTTGCTCCCGGCAGCGTGAAATCGAATTCCGCTCTTTCTGCGCCCAGCTTCTCTGCTGCGGTGTCAGCAATCTTTCTTACCGTTTTCTCTGTTGTTCCGGTTGCGCTGAAATAGACAGACCATACTTTATTTATTTTCATATGTATACCTCCCGCAATATGCTTTCTTTTTCTTAAAATTCAAGCCTTGATATATATTCTATTCCTATTGCCGCAAATATCAATACATCCGACGATTTTTTTAATTTTTTGCTTAATTTTCTTCTGCCAAAACAACTAAGGCACGTCCCTCACGGCGACGCGCCCTTTGTTTTCATATTATGCCTGCCGTGAATTTACTTTTCCCGGTTTTTTTCCGTTTCCTCCGGAACGGGACACAGCTCAAGCTTTGAGTAATCGATTCCAACTTTTCCCAACAGGATATCCAGCTCCCTGCTGCATTTCCTTGTCATCCTCAACTGTCTTCTGAGTTTTTCTTTTCTCCTGTATCTTTCGAAAATTTCCTTAAGAACATCCAATACCATCTTTTCTGTCTCCTTCCTTTTTAAATGTAAACATATAATACAAGGGTAGGATGACATAATGAGGCAATGTGAAGGTGCGTAGAAAAAATATTTATCCAACAACCAGCTTGTTTGTCTTTTTCAGGAATTTCGCAGGTATAGGTCTGTCCAAACGCCATATTATATTCATCGGTCTTGAGCCTTCGTGACTAACATATTTTGCAGTTCCCAGGAAAGTGTAAGCTTCGGCAGATCCGGACACTCTATCAGTTTTAAATTCTCTGACAAACAGCAGTACTCTGCTTCCTCGCTCGTCATGGTGTATGTATATTTGTCCGGTCGGCGAATTTTCTGCTGTTGTGCTCTGACTCTGCCAATGGAATAATCTTTCATTTATTGAGTAGTCGTTGTATAAAGTTGTTGGGGAATAATCTTTGTCTGCTTTATTTAATGTGATAAAAAATACATCTATTTCTTTATCTGGTAACCACTTGACGCCTTCTCTAACGGTTGCCGGTTTCATAAAGTCCATCGCAACCAGTAACTGATCACGGGTATATGTACAATATAAATCCAACGGACAATCGAATCCCAGTTCTACTGGTTCATCAATAAAGTCTATATGTTCAAACCTATATTGTAATAGACTTATCAGCTCACCTAACAATATAGGACTGTCTGACAGCTCATAAAGGTTGTCCAACACTTCTTCATTATCCCAATCCTCGGCAGGTTTTCCCCATACAGTTACATAAAACATCTGTAACATTCGTTTTTCAACATCGGAAAGACTGTTGAAATCAACATCATCCAACCTTGGAAGAATTTCCAACAAAAATGAAATCCAACGTCTGGAATCAATAACAGAAAGCTTTACAAATGCTTTAGACAGAATATTCTCCATCGGTTCGTCAAAATCTTCGATAACATCAGCTTTAGCACATATGCGAGAAAATGAAGAAAACTTGTATATTGCTCTGACATCCAAATGATAATAATCAAGAAAATTTTCCAGCGTAAGTTCCAAACCACTATCTTCAGTAAATGAAGCCGCTTTGGAAACAAGCCCCGCGGTATTTCCATACGATGCGCGAATATTATCTAAAATATATTTTTCTGCTTTTTTCTCGAGTTGAATATAACAACCTTTCGGAACCGAAACAAATCCGTCTTTTATCTCACGAGTGACACTGCGATTTGTATTTGAAAGTAAAGCCGCAAATTTATCCTCAAAGTTATATTTTTTATTTGCCTGACCAACAAAGTCCAAAACAGTCAAGCACTCTTTATTATCTGCAAGGCGTAATCCACGGCCCAACTGCTGTAAAAACACAGTCAGTGACTCAGTGGGGCGAAGGAACAGAACTGTATTGACCTCAGGTATGTCCACACCTTCGTTATATATGTCCACAACAAATATAAACCTCACTTCTCCTGAAACCAATTTTTGTTTGGCAGTCTTTCTTTCTTCATCTGAAGATTTGCCTGTCAGAAACATAGATTGAATATTATGTTCATTGAAATATCTGCACATAAATTCTGCATGTTCCACACTTACGCAAAAGCCAAGGCCCTTCACCTCGTCAATATCCGTCACATATTTCAAAAGTGAAGAAACAACGTGGTCTGCGCGGCGATTGGCAATAGCTCCACTTAATGTATATATTTTTGACAACTCGCCTTTGTCATATCCACCCACACTCCATTTAAGAGTATCTAAATCCACGGTGTCAGTTACTCCAAAATACTGAAACGGGCACAGAAGCTTGCGGTCAATCGCTTCCGGCAAACGTATTTCTGCAGCAATTCTATTGTTGAAATACGGAAGAATGCTTTTTCCATCCATACGCTCCGGCGTAGCCGTCAGACCCAGCAGAATACTAGGCTTATAATAATTCAACAGCTTCTGATAAGTAGGTGCTGCTGCATGATGAAATTCGTCTACTATTATATAGTCATAGAACTGAGGAGAATTTTTATTTGTAAAGTTCTGTGAATTAAATGTCTGAATTGATATAAACAGATTATCAATACTATCCGGCTTATAACTTCCAACAAACATTTCTCCAAAGTTTGCGTCTTTCAGCACAGCACGGAAAGTATATAAACTTTGTTTAAGTATCTCCTCTCTGTGTGCAACAAAGAGCAGTCTGCATGGCTTGTCCGGATTATTTTTTGCAAAACGTTTATAATCCAATGCCGATATTACAGTTTTTCCCGTGCCCGTTGCAGCCACAACTAAATTTCGTGTATATCCGCGTATCTTACGTTCAGCGTCTAACTTATCCAATATTTCCTGCTGATATGCGTACGGAGTAATATCCATCGTATAAACTTCAGTGTCGTTAGCGCCGAAATATTTTTCTGCTCTCAGCGCACAAGCCAGGCGTTCCTTCTGATCCTCTTCGTAATATTCAAATTCTCGGTCATTCCAGTAGTACTCGAAAGTAGCTGAAATCTTACTTATGGTTTCTGGTAGGTCACGTTTTGTAACTTTAGTATTCCATTCCAAACCACTTGTAAGAGCTGCGTTTGACAGATTCGATGACCCTACATACGCAGTAGTAAATCCAGTGTCCCTATAAAAAATATATGCCTTTGCATGCAATCGGGTTGTTTTAGTATTATAGCTTATCTTTACTTTAGTGTTTATTAACTTTCTGAGTTCTTCAATCGCCTTTACATCAGTTGCTCCCATATACGAAGTAGTTATTATTCTAAGTTCTCCTCCGTTCTTCGTAAACTCTCTCAATTCATCCATTAGAAGCCTTAATCCGCTCCACTTTATAAAGGATACTAGCATATCAATTCTATCAGCTGAAGAAATCTCTTTTTTGAGCTCGGAGTACAACTGAGGTTCGTGCGTTGCGCCGGTGAACAAAGAGCTCTGAGCAATAGAGCTCTCTGGGCGGTTCAAATCTGCAGCAGTTTTTCCAACTGCCAAAATAGGATCAGACTCCTTCAAAACCGCAAGAAGCTGTTCCGCGCGCCGGTCAATATTCATATCATTAAAATCATTTTCTTTAGTTTTATTATGAATTAAATCAACAATCTGATTAGTCAACTCTATCTGTGAAGAAATATCTCCGCCGTTGTCCAAAACATTGTCCAGTCCCTTTTGAACCACATCAGCCAAATACTGTGTGAGAATTTTCGATGCTTCAGCCTTGTCAATAGGTGCGACTGCTTTCCGCGCTTCTGTAATACCTTCAAGCTCACTTATCAAACGTTTATTTATTACTTGTTCATAAAGGCCGTGATGTAACATAATACTATCTCCCAAAATATTTATATAATTATCCCTAGATTTTTCGTCTTATTTATCAAATTGGTCAAGTTAATCTTTTATACCAATTTGACCACTGTTATCCAGTGAATCTAAACCGGTCTTTTAGTGTGACTGAAGGTCAAACGTCTTTCACACAATAGTTTCATATTAGTTTTTAACTCGAATCTGACTCAAGGCTAATTCGATTTTAAATCGATAATTTATTGAATTAAAATCGAATTAAAAACTAGTAATCTTGTATTTAGCGTGTTTTCCGCCGCATAATAATTCAAGTCGTCCCTCAGCCTTAAGTTTCTTTATCACATAATATGCCTGAGAAGGAGTAACCTTCAACAATTTAACAACATCCTGCTTTGTAATAATTCCGTTCTGCGTATTCGCCAACTTTAAAACCAATTCGGAATATCTGATGCTATCAATATCTGTTTGTCGAACATATTGTATTGTTTCTTTATTCTCTCGATAGATTTTTTTCCCAAGAATATATGTGCGATCTTTCCCTTTTCCTGAAGCTTCTACAAGTCCCGACTCTCTCATTATTTCAATTGCAGATCTAACTTTGTTTTCACTTAAATTAGTCAATTCGACAATTCTTTCAGCCGTACATCTTCTTTCACTATTAAGTACCGAAAGAATCATCAACGAATTAACTGAAAATGGTTTCCCCAGCCGATTTTGTTCATCGGCAACAAACTTGGCAAACGGAATATCTGCTTTTGCCCTTTGAAAAAAAAGTGTTACATTTCTGGCGGTTGATTCAGAATAATCTGGCCAGGGTCTGCCGAAAACAATAGACCCTTCAAAGATTCTATCTATACCTCTTCCTGTTTTTTCGGCTAATCCGATTCTTTTCATAGCATCTGATAGTGCCATATTACGTCCATGAGGTTCAACTGTAAGCAGGTTTTTAAGATTTACGCCATCAATAAATCCTCCAGGATTACTGATAATCATTCCTTCGTCATCAATCAGTACTCTCACAGCACCCAACATCGTGTAATCTCTATGACAGAATGCATTCACCAAACCTTCGCGAAAAGCTGCCCAGTCAAACTCTGGGATTGGAATTCTGAACAATCCATATTCGATTTCACTTTCCGGATTCCAAGCTTTTAAATATGTTTCATAGTTTTCGAATAATTCCAACAACGGCTTATTACTATCCTCATTCATTCGGACAGCAGTTCCTTCCAGCACCTGAAATACCGATTTTGCTGTAGGCATTAACTCCGCGATACGCTCTTCTTTACCTAACAAAAGCATACCTGTAACTGTCGGAACATATTTGCCGGCAACTTCTGTAATAAGACGCAATGCTATATCTAATTCATCATCCGGCAAAGTGAGAAGAGACTTTTCACCTC
Source organism: Bacillota bacterium (assembly GCA_030526325.1). Classification (GTDB taxonomy): domain Bacteria; phylum Bacillota; class Clostridia; order Peptostreptococcales; family Anaerovoracaceae; genus RGIG1899. The sequence goes on along the minus strand of JAUNCY010000019.1, from coordinate 8,334 downwards.
CTTGCCTATTCTGAATTATTCTACGAAGTCTAACTCGTTGGTTGGGATCCAAGTCATCTATAGTTGCTCCCGCCAAAGGCTGAGCAGAATAATCAAGCATTCCTAATTCTGCAAGCCGAGACGGAATCTCATAAGAATACATTGGGATTACTTCCGGACTTCCATCGAGTTTAATTCGTCTCCTCAGTATCTTCCCCGATGCAGTCGATACCACGCATCGGCTTTTTGGCACTTCAATTTTAAGAACACTCTTATTCTCTTCTAAAATCATCTCCGCCCTTACAGATATAGGCGGAACAGTGCAATTTGCAATTAGCGCGGTGACTCCTATTGAATCTTTGTGTTTTTTATGAACGCCAGTAATTTCTCCATCATCTTCAACTCCAAGAAACAGAAATCCTCCAGATGCATTTGTCATTCCAACAATATCTTCGATAAGATCATGATCTGGATAACACTTCAAATCACTCTTGAACTCGATATCCAAACTTTCTTCTTTGGGAATTGTACGCATTTCAATCCCTCCTATCATCTAATTCGTTATTATAACTCATTCTAACTCGTTTGTCGAGTTAGAACCCGAAGTTTAATTCATCAAGCGAGTTAAACTTCGAATTAATACTTTACAAATATATATCCCTTTTCTCTAATTATTTATTACTACAAGAGCAACATAAAGGCACATATTATTTGGGATTTTCCTAAATCCCGCCCTATCACGATTGCTTCTTCTCTGCATTTAGACTATCATATTAGAAACAGTTATTCTGACTAATAATTTTCCGGCTGTATTATCTGAAATATTTTTATAAGGGGGTTCTTCCATGCAAAATCGTTATACAGGCGATATCGGAGATTTCGGAAAACTGGGTCTTCTTCGTCGGCTGAGCATGTCCGGACTGTCAATAGGAGTAAACTGGTATCTGACTCCCGACGAGACTCACAATAACGACGGAAGTCATATAAATTATCTTAAGAAGAGTTCATTCAGCGATTGCGATAAACAGTTGTGGACTGTACTGGGACAAATCGTCGATTCAGGTAAAAGAGCAGTAAGTGAACTGGATCGTCCTGACATTCTCTCAGCCTCGTTTTATTCTCAGATACTTGATTTTACGGGTGCCGGCAAATCAGAGCGTCAGACAATCCGCTCCCAATGGCATAGTCATGCTGTGCAGCGTCTTCGTAACTGTGATATAATCTTTGTCGATCCCGACAACGGGCTTATTGTGCCTTCTCAAGACGGCAAACCCAAAAGCAGCAAATATGTATTGCCTTCCGAGCTTGCCGATTATTACAATGCCGGCGCCAGCGTTATATATTATCAGCATAAAGCAAGGCTTAATGACGAATTCTACATAGAGAAGAACAAACAGCTAATCTCTTCGGGTGCATTCCCGGGTGCTGAAAGCATCGGTCTGAAATTTATATCTACATCACAGCGTTACTATTTTTTCCTGATGCATCCGGAGCACTCAAATTTAATTTCTCACTGTATCGAAAAAATGCTGAACAGTCCATGGAAGAAGTATTTCGTACAGATATAATACCTGATAAAAGCAAAATCGCCCGCTTTTTCCAAAGCGGGCGGAATCATCTTTAGAATGTATGTACTTCCGGTTCTGATGTAAATGAACTGAAGGTTGCTGTTGCGTTCTTAAGATAAAGCACCTGTGTATTGCCGTCATTTTCATCGTACATAGCTCTCAGGCTGGTGTACTCGTCCAGCATGGACTTTCTTGCTTCAACTCTGTCATCTTCCACAAGTTCTGCGGTAACGCGCAGCCACACGTCATCCTTGAAAGCGCAGATTTCACATTTTGGATTTGCTGCTATCTGTTTTGATACAGGCTTTGCTTTTCCTGTCTGAATATACAGTTTGCCCTCGAAAATATGGGCGGTTCCGAAAGGACGAACCCTCGGCTGATCTCCTTCCACGGTTGCCAGATAATACACGCCTGCGGATTTGATAAATTCACATACTTTTTCCATTAAAATACCTCCCTTTTTCCGTTCATTAATTATCTCGGTTTTCTTACATAATATAATACTTCCAAAATTTTCTCTTGTAAATGGGAGATTAACTTCTCCATGGTTATGAAAAAGAACGATGATGCACAGACAAATTTTTACCATTCCCCCTCCCAGCCACCCACTTTTTTCAAGTCATAAAAAATTCTCATAGGCCCATAAAAAACTCCCATATCAAAAACCGTCAAAATCCGCCATTTTAGGCGATTTACGACAGTTAACGTCATTGCATTCTAGTATTCTCTGTGGTAAATTAAACAGCGTGTGCATTAGATATCACCATTGAAAGGAATGAACGAGAATAATGAATTATGAAATTTTAGCATTTGTATTGTACTTTGTTCTGGTCATAGGCATCGGAATTTATTTCTTTGTCTCGACCAAAAATCACACTGAAGCGGAATACTTCCTGGGCGGAAGAAAAATGGGCCCCTGGGTTACCGCTCTGAGCGCTCAGGCTTCCGACATGAGTGCCTGGCTTCTTATGGGACTGCCCGGCAGCATTCTGGCTTTCGGTCTCGGACAGGCATGGATTGGAATAGGCCTTGCAATAGGTACTGCTCTCAACTGGATAATCGTAGCAAAAAGACTGAGAAAATTCTCAAAAGCATCCGGAGATGCAATAACGCTCCCCGAATACCTTTCAAACAGATTTGCAGGACAGGGGCATACCCTGAGTATAATATGCGCACTCGTATTTTTCGTTAGCTTTACAATATACGTTGCTTCCAGCTTCGTTGCAGGAACAACTGTATTTACAACACTTTTCCCGAATCTCGGTGAAAACACAGCCATGATAATATTTGCCCTGATAATTATAGTGTACACATTCCTGGGCGGCTTCAAGGCTGTATGCTGGACCGACTTTTTCCAGGGAATATTAATGCTTATTGCCCTTCTGGCAATTCCTATCGCTGTAATGGTATCCGGAAATTTCGACACTTCCCTGCTCAGCGAGGTTTACGTTAATTCAGCAGACGGAACAACCTACGAGTTCGTTCCTACATTCTTTGACGCCAGCGCTAAAGATATAATTTCAGGTCTTGCATGGGGTCTCGGCTACTTCGGTATGCCTCATATCCTCGTAAGATTTATGTCCATCGAAAAGCCGAGCATGATTAAAAAATCTGCTGTTGTTGCTATCGTATGGGTAATTCTTTCCCTGGGCGCTGCAATAGCTATAGCATATTTCGGCAGAATGCTGGTTGGAGAAGAACTCCTCACACAGGGACTCCAGAAGACAGTATTCATTGCCCTCGCCAGAATGTACTTCCCTGCTTTCGTTTCCGGACTTCTTCTTGCGGCTATCATCGCAGCTTCGATGTCCACTGCAGACTCTCAGCTGCTGGTATCATCATCTTCGTTTACAAACGATATATACAAGCCTCTTATCAGAAAGAACGCTTCCGACAAGGAACTTCTCTGGATAGGCAGATGCGTTGTTCTCGCAGTGGCAGTCATAGCATACTTTATCGCTGCAAGCAAAGGCTCAGGAGCTCAGGCTATCATGGATATGGTAGAAAACGCATGGGGACTCTTCGGAGCTGCATTCGGTCCGGTTGTAATTCTCTCACTGTTCTGGAGACGAATCACATATAAAGGTGCGGTTGCAGGTATCGTTGCCGGTGCGGTTGTGGATATTGCATGGTATCTTTTCCTCTCAGCTTCCACAGGAATTTATGAAATCCTTCCGGGTTTCATCGCAGGCGGTATACTTGCGGTTGCTGTGTCTCTCGCAGACAAAGCGCCTTCCGCTGAGGTTATGGCAATCTTTGATAACGCTGTAAACGACGAAATAGACGACTGATTATCAGTCTAAGGAGATAATCAGTTAAAAGAGACAGTCAGTCAAAAGAACCGAAAACTCATAAAACAGCAATACTCTTACCCAAAATATAAATAAATACCTATAAAAAGCCGGGTCAGCTCTGAATAAACAAAGCAGCCCGGTTTTTTATTATCTCTTATTTCTTTGTTTATAATTCCCGAACCTGTAACCTGTATACGGAATTTAGAAATAGGATTTGATTCCGAAAATCATTACCAGCACGGTGATAAGCGGCAGCACCACTATGTACCAGATTCTTAAAACCGACGGGATTCTGAAATATTTCGCTCCGACATTTACATTTACAATGTATCTGTCCCAGAATTTTGTTCCCACATACAGGGATATCATTACCGCACCTATTGGAACTGCGATGAGAAGGGTTACAAAATCCATAAAGGTGAATAAGTCCATTCCCAGCGGTCTGACATCCGCCCATACTGTTGTGGAGAGGATTGTCGGGATTGAGAGGATGAACATCACTGCAGTAATTATCAGCAGGGATTTCTTTCTGGAAAATCCGTAGGAATCCACTATTACGGAAGCAGCTCCTTCATACAGTCCCAGCAGTGATGACCAGCCTGCCGCAAACAGGAGGATGAAGAACAGTGTTCCCCAGATCATTCCGCCCGGCATATCACAGAATATATAAGGAAGAGTCTGGAATACCAGTCCCGAGCCGGAGGTGACGTCCATATTGTATGCAAACAGCGACGAGAATATTGCCGTGCCTGCTAAAGCAGCTACAACGAGATTTGAAAGCACTATTACCGAGCCCGAGAAAGGAATATCCGAATCCTCTTTATCCAGATATGAGCCGAATGCGAACAGGGTTGCCATGGCTACTCCGGAGAAGAAGAAGCACTGGTTGAGAGCCGACATTATAACTGAACCGTTAAGACGTGACCAGTCAGGCGTGAACATCCATACAACACCGTCTATTCCGCCCGGCAGCATGAGACCTCTTATTCCCAGCACTACAAGGAAACAGAAGAGCGCAGGTATGAGAATCTTGTTTGCTCTTTCAAGCCCTTTCTGGATGCCTCCCATGAGAACCAGAACCGTAAGAACGTAAAGCAGCGCCACAGTTCCGAATTTATATACCATGTCTACCTGCAGGGATGAGTAATACGAAGATATATCCTCTATTGACATCCCGCTCAGGCCTCCCGTGGCAAATCTGAATATGTAGAACATTACATCGGACACTATAGTAATATAATACGATGCGAGAATAGTACATGCAGCAAGGCCTGTCCATCCAAGCAGAACCCAGGGAGAGCCTTTCCCTTCAAGTTCTCTCATTCCGACAATTACCGACTTCTGTGTATATCTGCCCAGAGTAAGCTCCGCCCAGCACAGCGGCACAGCTACGGTAATGATAAGTATAAAGCATATCAGCAGGAACACGCCTCCGCCGTTCATGCCGATCATGTACGGGAACTTCCATATTGCTCCCAGACCTACAGCGTAACCTATCGAGGTTATAACAAACCCGAACGCGCTGCCCCAGCCTTCCTTTTTTACAGCCTGATCTGACATTTTTTCCTCCTTCTTAACTTCGAACATAACTGCATCGAAATATTCAATGCCAAATTAGAAACTATCAACGTTTTCCCGGTGCACCTTTTTCAATAAAAAGTATATCCGCATGTTTTTTCAGTGTAAAACAGAAGAACTGCATTGCTTACATGAGAGAAGGTCATGGACTTATGAAGTTCATGAGATATTCTCATGTACATGCCGGATGCGTGTCCGGTGCTGAATCCTGGCTCAGGCCGGCCCGACGTCTGCCCTGCCTCCTGAAGACAAGAACAGAGACTGCCCGCGTCCGGCAGTCTCTGCATCTCTGACTTATTGAGTTTGGGGGAAACAATAGTCTCATCAGACAAATTTATTATTTATTGTCTTTTATGGTTATATTATATTGTCATATTTCCAGTAAGTAAAATTAAAAAAACACATGTATATATTCAATTTTCTTCATGTTCCCAAACCGCCGAAATCGGGTGAATACGTGATATAATACGGACAAATAAACGATTTTTACGGGTGAAGATCTAACCCGTTTGCAAACTGTAACCCTGTAATTTAGGAGGTATTATGAGCTTAACAAAATATCAGATTTTAATCAGCGCCCTTGAGCACGGAAGCCTTACTGCCGCTGCAGAAGATCTTGGATACACTCAGTCCGGCGTAACCCACATGCTCAACAGTCTCGAAAGCGAACTCGGAGTACAGCTCGTTATACGAAGCAGAACGGGTGTCAGACCTACCGCCACCGGCGAAATCCTTATTCCTTATATTAAGCGGGTTTTGAATGCAGAGCAGAGCTTCGTCCAGGCCTTAAGCGAAATAACCGGCCTTATAAAAGGCAAACTGACTATAGGCACTTTTGTAACTGCCTCCTCTTTTTACCTGCCGGAAATCATCAGTGAATTCCAGAGGAAATATCCTCACATAAACTACGAGCTGCGAAACGGCACCTACGAGGAAATAGAGCAGTGGATTGAAAACCGTGAGGTTGACTGCGGCTTCGTTTCTCTGCCTACCAAAAGCAATTTCAACTACGTTCCGATAATCAACGACCGGCTTGTGGTGGCTGCGGGAAAGGAATACAAACATCATTTCAAAGATACAAATTCGATTACTCTTGAAGAGCTTGAAAAAGAGGACATTATCCTCATCGACGGAAAAAGCGATTACGATGTGATAAGAATTTTCTCAAATGCAGTAAACAGGCTCAACGTGAAAGCAACTGTTGAAGACTCTTATTCGACGATAAGAATGATTGAAAACAATCTGGGTGTAGGTATTCTTCCTGTATATCTTGCCGATCATTTCAAGGACAGTATAAACATTTACGAACTCGAAAACGCTTCACACAGAACACTGGCCTTCGCTTATCTCAGCAAAAAGGAAGCTTCTCCTATTGCCAAGAAATTTATTAGCTTTATCGAATCCGGCAGCCGCAGCGTGACAGAGATGGCTGAGGAGGCTTAGAAAAAGAAGCCCGGAAAAGAAGTTTAGAAAGAAGACTCAACAGTAAAACTTATAAAGAAATATCCCGTCCTTTTGAGACGGGATTTTCTTTGGGTATTGATTTTACTTTTGCCTGTTGTCTAAAAGCCTGATTATGATTTACTGATTATGATTTCATTTCTGCCTATTCTGTTACAGCTTTTCTGCTGCCGACCTTTTTGATGTCCTTTGCAATTATGAATATCATAAAAATGATTCCTACAAATCCTGCGAACGGATAAAGAACATTGATGATAAGATTAAACGGAATAATTGCTCCTCCGAATACACCGGCAACAACAAGAACCGCTACTATAATTCTGGACTTTGTCGATTTATCTTCCGCAAATCTTCCCGAAATCAGCCAGAGATATCCTGTAACTGTTGTGAAGATTCCCAGAACCAGTACAATAGCGAATGTCCATGCGAGCTTCGGAACCATTATCTGCATTGCTGCAAGGAGAGGAACCTGAGCGCCTTTTACTATTATATCGTCAAGGTTAAGCAGAACAGCTGCCGCAACCAGCAGTACGCCTGCGTGGAAGAATATGCCTGAGAAAATTCCGCCTGCGAGAGCTTCTTTCTGATTGCTTGTGCGCTTTCCGAGAGATACAAGGAAAGGAACAGATACTATAAGACATACTCCGCCGTAGGTAAGAGCCGAGAGTACCCAGTTATGAATTCCGAATACGCCTGCCTGCAGAACTTCTCCGCTTTCAACGTAAGCAGGAAGGTTTGCCACGGATTCCGACATGCTTGTACCGCTTGTTGCCAGTGCATAGAGACCTATGATGATTACGTAAGCTATAATTACTACTCCCAGGAAGCCCAGAACCTGTTCTACTCTTCTGAGACCCATCATTACAACCGCAGCCGATACAACGCCCATGGCTATTGCGCCTACATATTTAGGTATTCCGAAGTACTGCTCTATTGTGGAGCCGCAGCCAGAGAACATGGATATAAGGATTCCGAATACCAGTACAAGGCTGAATATATCGAAGAAGTATCCCACATATTTGCCGCAGTAATACGAATAGCAGTCGCTTGCCTTCTCAAATGACATTATCTGACCTGTCTTGTAGCAGCTTGATGTGAAGTAGATGGTCATCAGCATTGATACAAGTACCGTGAGATACTGGAAAGGATGTCCCCACGATCCGAAGAACTGAAGAACTTCCTGTCCTGTGGCAAAGCCTGAGCCTATAGTGTATGAAGCATATGCTCCCCCTACTATGAGCATACACTTTATACTTACAGTAGATTTCTTTTCCATTTCCATAAAGAAAAACCTCCTTATATAAGTAAAAAATACCCTTTCTGACTCCGTTTTTTTCAATATCGGTCGATATTCTCATTTCTTCTCACGGAATCACAGCTTTATATAAAGAATAATTTATTGTTTATGCTAATCTAAAAATAGGTCAGTTGGCTCATTGAAAATTAGGTCACTC
>JAUNCY010000075.1 GCA_030526325.1 Bacillota bacterium | reverse complement strand
GGACCTTATTCTGGTCTGGAAGAAAGTGCAGAGTTTCTGTGGTGCGGCTGAGCAGTTTTACAAAGACGTACTCCTTCAGCTTCTTCCTGAAGAAAACTAAAGAGCCCTCCTCATTCGGAGAGCTCTCTGATTATCTGTATCACTTCTGCTCTATGATTTCAAGAGCGGTTCCGTCCGGATCTTTAATAAAGAAGAAGCGCGTTTTGGGATTCGGCTGGAAAGGTCCCGCAGTTATCTCCACGCCCTTTTCCTTCATAAATTCCATTGAAGCGTCAAGATCTTCTGAAGCCAGTCCCAGAGACGGATTTCCTGCGGATTTTTCAGGAGTTTCCCCCTTATTGCAGATCAGTTCAATCTGAGCGCCCTCTTCTCCGGAAAGAAATGCTATTTCTCCGGACGGGCCGGCGCTGAATCTTCTGATAACCTTCATTCCTGCTATTTCCTCATAAAACTTTACGGATACATCAAGATCTTTAACGTGTACGGTTGCAAAAATAAAATTCATTACGGTTCCTCCCTGATACAGTTCCTGCAGAACTCAGTTTTTCTGTTATTTTACCGAAAAGAACGCCGCTGCATTATCATAAAATATTCTTTTCAATCCTTCTTCATCCGCTCCGCTGGTAAGCACTTTCTGGATTTCGACTGACGGATGATGGAAAGGCGCATCGGTACCGAACATGATTCTGTCATTACCCACGGTTTCATATGCTTCCAGAATTTTCGACGGCATAGGCATTCCCGACATTTCAAGATATATATTATTATATTTTCTTGCCATTTTCAATGCCGCATCGATATATACGCCGTGTCCGTGACCCATATGTATCATCATAATCTTCACATCCGGGTGTCTTTCTGCCAGAAGTCCTATCTGCCACGGCAGAGAATAAGGGGGATGACCGCTGTGAATACATACCGGTATGCCGAGTTTTCCGGCTTTATCCAGAACCGGATCCAGTTCTTCACAGTCTGCACAATAGGCATGTCTGAGAGGATTCAGTTTTACCGCGGAAAATCCTTTTTCGTAATAATGCTCCATGAAATCAACGGTTTTACTGTCCATAGGATTTACATAAATACATCCTATGATTCTTCCCGGGTACTTTTCCATGACCTCAAGAGTCTCATCGTTGTTTTCGCAGCATAATGCCGCCTTTTCTATTTCATACTCGTCCATCTGATCTATAAGCTGCTCCGCGGTAATTCCCACATCTGCCCAGCCTCCGATATAACCGATGTGTGCATGTCCGTCTATCTTCTTCATATTACTCAGCTCTCTTTCCAACAAGTTTGCCTATGTATTTTGACAGAACGCTTACAAGAACAACGAAGAGCACTATTCCTACAGTTGTCTGGATAGTAACATTCGGCAGTGATGCAATTGCCGGGTGTACTCCCACAAGAAATACTTTTACTATAGTATAAGCTATTATCTGGAATATTCCTCCGGCAGCAGCACCCAGAACCTGAAGCTTTCTGCTGGAAGTATCTTTAAGCATTATTGTTCCCATAATAGTCGCCATAATAAACTTGATTACCAGTGTTGGAAGAATCCATACAGCTGCTCCTGCCAGAAGGTCTGATAAGCCTGCTCCCAGAGCTCCGGCAATAGCACCGTTTCTTCTCCCCATAATAACTACTGCCAGAAAAATCATGCAGTCTCCCATATGGCTGTATCCGCCTGTAGCAGGATTCGGAATTTTAATTAAATACGTTGCCACAAATACTATAGCAGCCATCAAAGCCACCATTGTCAATTCTCTTGTCTTGTTAGATGTCATTACAATTCCTCCTAAATAAAATATGTATTCATTATAGAGAGGATTTGTACTTTTGCATATATACATTTTTGTTTATTTTTATATATACAGATTTTATGTCCTGAAATTAAAAAAAGCTCCGCAATCCGGTTTTTCCGGATATACGAAGCCTTTAACTGTATTTTGTCATACTAATTTTTTACCGTCCTCAAAAGCATTTCCGACCTTTTCTCCAAGTCTGATATAATCATGATTGGCAGGATCGTATATAATCGGACTGAATTTTGTAAGATCTATACTGCCCTTTTCGTCGAGAATCCTTTCATCTGCACTGACATTTACGATTTCACCGGTAACACACTCTGTTTCTTCATCAAAGCTTACAAGTCTGCATTCCAGCGTAAGAGGAAGTTCCTCAATAACCGGAGCATCAACCAGTCCGCTTTTTACGGTGTGCCATCCCGTTTTTTCCAGTTTTTCAGGAACATTGTTTCCCGATACAACGCCCACATAATCTGCTTCAACAACGTTGTCTGCATCTGCCATGCTTACAGTAAATGCACCCTTTGCCAGAATATTCTTCACGGTTTTATGTCCTGCACTCAGGTAAAGAGCAACCTGATTCATATCGCATATGGAGCCCCATGCAGCATTCATGGCGTTGGGTATACCGTTTTCGTCATATGCAGCTATAATAAGCACAGGCATCGGGTACATAAACGGTTTTGGGCCGAAGTCTTTTCTCAAATAAATCACCTCCATCTGTTTTGTTATATTATATCAAACAGATGCATTTATACAAAACTTTATTATAAATCTCCGCAGCTGAAGAACGCCGTTCTGTTCCGGATAATACCTTAAAACCTCATATTTTCAGTCAGAACGTACTGTTTATATTCATTTACATTTCTGTACCGGAATCTGTATTTCCGTGAGCCAGTCCTCTTCTTTTTCCCTGTTCCAGATTCCGTCTATATATGACTCCCTGATATATCCGCAGATTTCATATCCGTTTTCTTCGATGAATTTCAGAACCGCCTCATAGGATATGCTCAGGCTGTCATAGGAACCCCTGTGATAAATACAGGCTGCCTCCGGTACTTCATCCATAACCCTGAACTTAACTTTTTCCGTATTTTCCTTCATCTCCGTAACTGCCTCGCAGGTTTCAATAAGGATGTCCTCTTCCCCGTATCCGGGTTCAAGGTAGTATGTGAAACAGTACTCTGGAACAGCACATATGCATCCCAGCCTCTCCATCTCTTCCCCCATCTCCGGCATCACATCAAACAGCATGTCATAGGATGCAATTCTTCTTTTCATGGTGCATACCGAAACTTCCGGTATTTTTTTGATGATCACCGGACTTAGAATATTCATCTCTTCCTCAGCCAAGTATGTTTCAACCTCCGTAAGCTTGGCGGTAAGTGCCGCCAGCTCCCTCAGAATTTCCTGCTTCTTTTTATTAAGCAGCTTTTTTTCATCCTCACCTTCGGTTATTCTCTTTATTTCCTCCATGGAAAATCCCATGTTTTTCAGTGCACGTATCCTGTGCAGTTCATATCCCTGACCGGCCTCATAATACCTGTACCCGTTTTCCCTATCGACAAAGGCGGGCTTTAGAAGGCCCTGTTCTTCATAATACCTCAGAGTTTTTATCGTTACTCGATTGATGTTTGCGAACATCCCGATTCTCAGGAGCGCCGCTTCGGTTTTTTCCTCAAAAGGTTCATGCCTTTCATTCATATGCATATATTTCATTATTTCACCTATTCCCATCTGAAAGTTTTTACCGATATCAGACAGCAGATCAGGGTAATTGCCGCCAGAAGAACCGCCGGTTTCCACACAGAATCCATCTGCATGTCAAGAGATACCGCCTTCATCATTTTAATTCCCTGAGTTAGAGGCAGCACAGCCGCCGCTTTCTGAAGACCCTCAGGAAATATTTCGTACGGTACGGTGGCCCCCGACAGAAAAAGCATCGGAAAATATACCAGAGACGTGACCACATTTGCGGATTTAACCGTTCTGCAGAGGCTTGCCATCAGAAGACCTATGCCGAACATGGACATCATAGTAAGCAGCCATGTACCCGCAAACAGTAAAACGTTTCCTCTCATATGGTATCCGAAGAAAACCACTGCAGTCAGAGAAACAGCTGCCGCAGACAATACCGCATTTACCGAACAGCACAGAACATCGCTGCCCAGAATCCATGCCGGGCTGCAGGGTGTTGTAAAAAAACGTTTCAGAATTTTTTTATCCCGGTAATCTGCCACAGTAAGCGGAATACCCATAAAAGCCGATGCGCATATACCCACTGCAATCAGCGAGGCAAAGGAACTTTCCAGATACGTATATCCGTCCCCTGCCATTTTATTTCCCGCAATCACGGAAATAAGTATGAGAATTCCCACAGGCATCGCAATGCCGAATATTATAACGTCACAGGAACGAAAGGCCAGTTTCTGTTCCGTCGAATAAAGATTAAAAAATCGCTTCACTGTGCATCCCCCTCTCCCATATACCAGAGATAAGCCTCTTCAAGATTGTCATGAGGACTTCTGCCTATCACTTCTTCAACGGTACCTTCAATAACTTTTTTTCCTTTTTTTATAATGCACACCCTGTCGCACAGGCTCTCCGCCTCTTCCATGTAATGAGTTGTGAGAAATACAGTCGTTCCTGCCGATTTAAATTCTTTCAGTTTTCCCCATACCTCTCTTCTTGCCGCGGTATCCAGTCCTGTGGTAAGCTCGTCCAGAAAGACCGCCTCGGGCCTGTTTATAAATGCCAGAGCTGCAGAAAGTCTCTGGCGCTCCCCTCCCGACAGTACGTAAACCCGGGACTTC
>JAUNCY010000074.1:4483-4711 GCA_030526325.1 Bacillota bacterium | reverse complement strand
GAATAAACTCATCATTGTCAATTACGCAGAACAGCCTGACTGTATTGACGGCATTGTCATAGAATTCATCCATCTCGTGGTGCTGCTTTACACACTCCTCGACAAGAGTTCTCGGTTCGGACATGAGCTGATTGTAAAGCTCTCTCATGTCGCCTTCCACTTTAACTTTTCTTGTTCCTGATGCATGGCTTAAATCTACCGGCTTGCAGAACAGCGTGTCAAGTCCAT
>JAUNCY010000074.1:2703-4473 GCA_030526325.1 Bacillota bacterium | reverse complement strand
AGAAATTCCTCAAAACGTGTATCTCTGTTGACCCAGTATTTTCTTCCTGTAAATTCACCGAATTTCTGATTGAACTTGATTTTGTTTGCAAGTATCGCATTCATGCTTTTATCATTATACTTGTCCCTTAATTTCTTGCTGTCTCTCTGAGCTGCAAATGTCTTCAGTGTATCATCATCCATCTGCCAGCATCTTGTAGGATAATACTGACCCGGATTGATGCCGAAAGCTATTCTGCAGTAATGAATATGTCTTGTTATTTCATAATCAGTCCAGCCTGTTTCACTTCTCACCCATTCCCTGCATCTTCTGTCCTCTTTCTCCTCTTCGGCAATATGATCAGCAAGTTCCTCATCGGTGAGATTGTAATACAGATGTGAATAATACAGTGTCGGAAGAATTCCGTATTTTTCGTATGCCTGTTTTGTCTTCTCCCTTGCCTTTTCAATATTCCAGCCTGTAACCTTTGCCACTTTATCAACAGCTTTCTCCTGTCTCGCTGTTCTCTTTTCCTGATGCTTTGCAAGGATATCATCACTCTTCCTGTACAGTCCATTGTTTCCGAAATACTCAGGATCTATTCCGTAATCCTCCTGAGCATGTCTCAGCTGTCTGAATACATTTGCAAACGTAGCATGCTTTCTTTTTGCAATTACTTCAGAAAACACTCGAATGGTTTCATCATTTTCAAGAAGTGAAACATCATCTGCTGTGAGCGAATTCATATCATTTCCACTTATGTAGCTGCGGTCATATCCAAGAGCCATAAGTCTGCTCTCAATTTCAGATGCAGCCGCATTCTTTTTAAACCTGTCAAATAAGCCCATAATTTCACCTGAATTCCTTATCTTGATATATATGTTATAAATACGTAAAAATTTTATCACTCTGCTTTCATGATTTCAATACCTGTATTCAGGACTGATGCAGAGAATATTATATATTATAGATTTCCAAAATGAACATAAAATTAAATTCCTCCGCAAATCCGGAGGAATTATTTTATTTTAACGTATATGTTTTCTTTCCCCAGCAGCCCGTAGCTTTCAGAACAATTAAAAATACAAGCATCATTCCTGCAAGCACTGCCATAGTTGTCGTGTATGTGAAACTTCCTGCAGCATAGCCCAGAATCATGATGTACACAGGAATGTTGAACACATTGCAGAAAGGATTAGATGCCCCAAGTTCAACAGCTGCAGTAGTTTTGAAATCCGGATCCACTATCCTGATCAGCGATATTCCGCTTGGCGCTGTTCCGGTTGCCATTCCGAAAAGCCCAAGTGTCCTCTCAAAATCATATGAGGATCCTGTTCTCTTTCCGAAATAAAAACATACGACAGCTGATACGCATGCGCAGACTGCTGCAATTGCAAATATCGGAACCAGCCATTTTGAAACCACCTTTATCGACACTGCCATAAACGAGCAGACTACAAGATAATCCGCAGACCATCCCGTTATCTTGTTCTGAAGGTCATCATTAAGAAAATAGTCTATACCCATTTTCTTCATTATGAATTTCACGATATATGCCGCATACATTCCATTAAGAAACATAAGACTGCTGAATGATGTTCCGATGTATCCGGGTATAAGGGCAAATAGTTTAGAAATTCCTATTGCCATTATATAGCACAGCCCTATAATCGCAAAATGGAACGCCATCGATTCGATATTGCTGTTTACAGTTGTGTCCTTCTTCATTCTGGCAGTCTGTTCCTCTTCCTTAAGGTATCCTCTTAACACAGATTCATCCAGACTGCTGTT
>JAUNCY010000074.1:0-2693 GCA_030526325.1 Bacillota bacterium | reverse complement strand
CAAGACCTTTCTTTATGCCTCTCTTAGCCGCGGGAATACCGATAAGATAAGCGACAATAAATCCGAGAGAAGAAAAAGTCAGCGCTACCATCACCGCACTGTCCCAGCCATAACCTTCTATAATGCCTCCATAGGTTGTCGACTGTCCCGGACCCATGCAGAATGCGAACTGTATCAGCATTCCATATATAGGAGATATCGAATAGCTTTCACCGAAAATGAAAGTAAGCAGCGAACCGATAATCGGTGTTATAGTAAACAGAAGACACCATATTATTCCGATAGCCCACGCTCCTTTGAAAAATCCCTTTTTGGTTGTATCGCTCTCTTTGGCACTCATCAGTGTGAGAGAAATAAAAGAAACAATAAACAGCTGATTAACAATCTGCGTGAACCAGCTTGAGTCTGTACCAAGATTAAGTCCGAAATAATCACAGATATTCATAAACGCAACACCTATAATACCGGCAATTACCGCGGAAGGAACAAGCATATTCCGAAGAAACGGAACCTTAGCTCTGCATATTACACCAAGCAGCAGCATTATGCTTGCAAGTCCGAAGGCTATCATTACACTCATTTCAGTTCCTCCACTTAAATTAACAATATTTATCTTGTATATATAACATAAATTCAGAAGAAAACAATAAAGAAAAGAACATTTACTGTCCAAAATACAAAATTAATGATGAAAAAAGGAATTTATTCCCTGCCGCTAAAAGAAAAAGCCACCCTTTCGGATAGCTAAAACTCGAGATCGTAATCATCGTCCGTATCATCTCCGTTTTGACTGAACGAATCGTTTTCATTTCTTACACTCTCTTTTATATCATTTCTGAAATTCCTGCGGTAATACATTATCGCCGCTTCCGGAGATCCGTCAAATTCAATTTTCCCCTTTTCAAGGACAACTGCTCTTGTGCATAGCCTCTTCGCAAGTACAATGTCATTGGTTACAATTATTATTGTAACATCTTTATCATGTGCAAACGCTTCCAGGGTTTTTATCATTTTTTCACGGAAAACTCTGTCCCCTACAACCAAAGGGTTATCAATCACAAGTATTTCAGGTTTTCGGGCAACAAGCATGGAAAACCCGAGCCTTGCTCCAAGTCCCTGCGTATATGTTCTCAGCTGATGGTCAATGACATTCTCCATTTCAGCATACTTTATAATATCTGCTTCGCGCTCTTTTATCTCCCTGCCGGTCCATCCCAGCATTCCGCCTTTTACAAAGATATTCTCTCTTCCTGTAAGTTCCATGTCAAAACCTGCACGAAGATCAAACATACTCTGTATTTTTCCATCCACTTTAAGACTTCCGGAACTCTGAAATACAATTCCGGCTATTATCTTTGCGAGAGTAGTTCTTCCGCTGCCGACATTTCCGACAACTGCGATACACTCACCCTTCCTTATATCCAGCGTAATATCCTTGAGTGCCTCTTTTGTTATCCCTTTGTCTGATCCGAAAAGCACACCGCGAAGTCTCTGTCCGTTTTTCCTGTATACCTTGTAGTTCTTTGACAGATTTCTGATTCTTACTGCGTATTCTTCCATAAATCCACCTATATAATGTCCGGTATCTGTTTTCTCAGTTTCTTGTAAAGCCAAAGTGCCACTGCCAGGAGCAGCAGACTGCATAAGAAAAATCCGACAAGCTTCTTCCATTCATCAAATATCCATACTTCCCTGCACAGCGAATTTCTGTACCCCTCAAGTATAAATGAAACGGGATTGAGTTTTAAAACTGTTCTTGCCAGATCGTTTTCTATCCCGTTAATATCGAACAGTATTCCGGAAAACCAGAAAATAGCCATGTTTATCGACTTCAGAAAGTTATAAAAGTCCCTGCTTACAACCGAAAACAGTCCGGCTGCCATCGCCCATATCGTTGAAAATATGAACATCAGCAGCATGTAGACCGGAAGCTGTATCCAGTAGACTGTAGGAGCACATCCGAAAGCAAGTGCAAGCAGTAATACACCGACCATAAGAATGCAGTGAACTATAAGATTGGACATGGATACAATGGTAGGAATAGTCGAAACAGGATAGTTCATCTTTGTGACCAGAAATCTGTATTTCCTGAAGCACGACGCTCCGCCCAGTATCATATCCCTCATATAAAACCATGAAATCATGCCCGTTGTAAGCCATATAAAATATGGAGTAATAACCCCGTCAATATCCTTCGCACTCTTAAACCCGATTGAAATTGCGAAATAAAAAACGCATATATAAAGTACCGGCTTAATGAACGCCCAGACAGGCCCCAGCGCAGATCCTTTGTAGTTTTTCTTCTGATTTATATACGCAAGACTCAGTGTACGTCTGAAGTATCGTATATTATCAGACAGTATTTCTTTCAGACACTTATACAAAACCGTTTCTCCTTTTCAGGTATGTATACAATCTAACACAAAAAATACCTTTTTTCAACAATACCGTGCAATTGCCTAGTATTGGGGCATGTGGTATAATTGTGTCTATATTTAATCCGAAAAAAGGAGACCGAAAATGGACAACAGACCAATAGGGTTTTTCGACTCAGGACTTGGAGGCCTTTCATGTCTTCCATCTCTGTTAAAAAAAATGCCAAACGAAAAAGTCGTATATTACGGTGATACGGCACGTACACCTTACGGTTCAAAATCAACAGCAACCATCGAAAAGATCTCTTTTCAGATATC
>JAUNCY010000018.1 GCA_030526325.1 Bacillota bacterium | reverse complement strand
ATGGTATAATAAACGGTACAACATTTATCAGAAAGAACAGGAGGCTATGATGGCATACCGTAAGAAAACTGATGATAGAGCAGAAAAAAAAGCAAGATTGAAGAATTCTACAAAAAATCGCGATGCTGAACGAAAAATCCAAAAGACAATGATAATAGTATTTGTAATAGTTCTGATTTTTGTTGTAATTAAAGGTGTTATCTCTTTCGTTGAGCTGAAATCACAGCAAAAGGAAGTTGAGGCTAAATATGAAAGCCTTGTAAGCGAAAAAGAAGAACTTGAAAATACACTTGAGTATATCAATACTCCTGAATACATTGAAAAAGCGGCCAGAGATATGCTGAAGATGGTAATGCCGGGAGAGATTCTTTATGTACTAAAAGACGAAAACGGAAATACCCCGGGAGAAAACAGCAGCGAAGGCGGCGAAAGTGAAGGAGATAATACCGGCGGCGAGGGCGAACAGAATGATTAAGGAAGTAATTGTCGTTGAAGGCAAGGATGACGAAGCTGCTGTAAAAAATGCAGTTGAAGCAGAGATAATTATTACACACGGATACGGAATATCGCAAAAAACATATAAGCGTATAGAAGAAGCATATAACAGATGCGGAATAATTATTTTTACCGATCCCGATTATGCGGGGGAAAATATCAGAAAAAAACTCAGCGCAAGATTTCCTCTGGCGAAGCATGCTTTTATTTCAAAAGAGGCCGGTACAAAAGATGATGACATAGGAGTAGAGAATGCCTCATCTGCGGCTATTCAGAAAGCTTTATCCGGTGCCAGGGCGGAATCCGTTCAGAAGAATCCTGTCTTTTCCATGAGTGACATGGTAAATGGGGGATTATGCGGCGGAGAAGAAGCCGCACTTAGAAGAAACCGGCTCGGTGAAATCCTTGGGATAGGGTACGGAAATACAAAAACTTTTTTGCGAAGATTAAATAATTACGGTATAACCGTTGAAGAATTTAAAGCGGCCTTTAATTCTCTAGATTGAAAGGTCGTGTTTTCAAATATTGTGAAACGGAGATTGATATGAGCGACAGATTTTCGGAATCCAGAATAAAAGCCATAATGGCGCAGAATAAAGCAGGATTTTCAAAAAAGCTTGGTCAGAATTTCCTTACAGATTATAACGTGATTCAGGATATAGTCCTGGGTGCGGAAATTTGCAGCGAAGATCATGTTATTGAAATCGGCCCGGGAATAGGTGTGCTTACAGTAGCATGTGCGGATTATGCGGGGCTGGTAACAGCGGTTGAAATCGACAGGAAGCTCATACCTATTTTGAGCAGGACTGTGGCGGAGTATGATAATGTAGAGATAATAAATGAAGACATTATGAAAACCGACATTGGGAAATTAGTTACGGAAGCAAAAGAAAAATATGATTTTCTTCAGAATGTAAAAATTGTGGGAAATCTTCCATATTATATAACGACCCCGATAATAATGAAGCTGCTGGAAAGCGGGGTTCCTGCGGAAAGCATAACAATAATGATGCAGAAGGAAGTGGCGGACAGGCTCACCGCAGAGCCCGGAAAGAAAGCTTACGGAGCGATTACCGCAGCGGTTCAGTATTACTGCACAATAGACACAATAGTTCAGGTTCCTGCGGAAGCATTTGTTCCTAAGCCGAAGGTTGACTCCACTGTGTTAAGGCTTAACATACGAAAGGACAAGCCTGTTGAGTTAAAGGATGAAAAGCTGTTTTTCGATGTGATAAAAGCCGGTTTCGGACAAAGGCGCAAAACTTTGCTGAACTGTCTTACCGGATTTATGGGTAAAAGCAAAGAGGAAATGTCCCTGTTCCTGCAGAGTCTGGCTATCGATCCGTCGAGGCGGGCAGAGACTCTCAGCATTCAGGAGTTTGCGGACATAGCGAACAATTTAAAGGGATAGAGAATTACAATGTGGACAGACATAATAATACTGGTTTTTATGGCCGTATGCATTATAGACGGATATAAAGACGGGCTTATGAAAAGCCTTGCATATCTTGCAGGCTGGATTGCGGCAGTAACGGCAGCATATTTTCTGTGGGAGCGAGTGAAGCAGTTTCTTATAGAAACGGCGGGATTAGACGGAATTATAGGCCGCTGGGTATCGCCGGACAGTACGGAGCTGCTGATGACCGCCATATCTTTTGTACTGGTGGTAGCAGCTGTAAAAATTCTGGCAGATTTGGTTCTGCCTATGTTTAAGGGAATAAATAAAGTTCCTGTTCTGGGTGGTATTAACAGAATATTCGGAGGGCTTTTCGGAGTCGGAAAATGTATAATAATATTGTGGATTCTGGTATTTCTGTCAGTACCTTATGCTGAAGGGCACACTGACGGCATGCTGTACCGGGCTTTTGAGGACTCCAGGATGATGCCGGTTCTATGTGAATACAATCCGTTGGTGGATATTTTAGAAGGAGAAATATTTTAAGATGGAACTGAATGTAGGCGATATAGTTGAATTAAAAAAGCAGCATCCCTGCGGCGGAAAAGAATTTGAAATAGTGCGGGCAGGCATGGATTTCAGGATAAAATGTTTGAAATGCGAAACACAAATCTGGATTCCCAGAACTAAACTGGAAAAAAGAATAAAGAGGGTTGTAAAATGAAGAATATACTGATAACAAATGACGATGGAATACAAGCAAAAGGAATTATAACTCTGGCTGAAGCACTGTCTGAGATTGCAAATGTGTATGTAGTTGCACCGGACACCCAGCGCAGCGCCTGCGGTCACGGGATAACAATGCATATACCTATGGTCGTAAAGGAAGCGGAATTTCCGAATGCCGTAAAAGCGTGGACCGCTTCGGGAACTCCTGCAGACTGCGTTAAGCTCGGAGTAAGAGAACTGGTTGAAAAGGTTGATCTGGTGGTATCCGGAACAAACATGGGAGCAAATCTGGGAAATGACTGCTTCTATTCCGGAACCGTTTCAGGAGCAGCCGAAGGAATTTTCTGCGATTATCCCTCTGTTGCAGTATCAATCTGCAGCCATACTCCGGAAAATTATGAGCCCTCACAGAAAATAGCTAAAACCGTAGTGGAAATGGTTTTTGAAAAAGGGCTGGCTCCGGGAACAATGCTCAACGTAAATGTTCCTGACATACCTGCATCGGAAATAAAGGGTGTAAGAATAACCTCTTTGGGAAGAGTAAAATATGAAGAAAACTTTTCTCACGGAATTTCAAATCTCGGCAGTAAATTCTACTGGTATACAGGTAAGCCTCTGAGAATTGCACAGTCTGAGGATTCGGATATTCAGGCAATCAGAGACAATTATATTTCTATTTCACCTTTGAAATTCGATATTACCGACAGGGATAGAATGGAAGAATTCAGAGGATGGGATATAGAATTTTAGCAAAAAATAAATAATCGACGGAACGATGAAACGGAAAGGAGAGTATAAATGTCAACCAAAAGACTGAAAAGAGAGAATTGTATTTTAGTTGCAATCGATTACCAGGAAAGGCTTGTTCCGGCTATGTGCGGTAAAGAGGAACTTATCGATAAGAGCGGAAGACTTATTGAAGGCTTTGATATTCTGGGAATGCCGGTAATCATTACAGAGCAGTATCCGAAGGGACTGGGAAGAACGATTCCGGAAATAAAGGAAAGAAATGCACATGCGGAGATTATTGAAAAAAATACCTTCAGTGCATGGGACAATGCAGAGTTTGTGGACCTCTTAAGAAAATACAACAAACCGAACGCGGTTGTTGTGGGCATAGAAGCCCATGTCTGCGAGCAGCAGACGGTTCTTGACATGCTGGAGGAAGGCTACAACGTATATGTGGCTGCAGACTGCGTAGCATCAAGAAGTGAGTTTGACAGAGACGTGGCTATTGACAGAATGAGAGACGCAGGAGCAGTCATCACTACCTATGAGTCTATTCTGTTTGATATACTTAAATGGTCAAAAGCAGAAGAATTCAAGCAGATTTCGAAGCTTGTAAAATAAAAACCCCGTATTAATCAAAAACATGCATAGCAAATGCCGTTTTGACATGGGAAACGGAGTTGTATTTTCTTCAGAAATGATATACAATATGAGAAAATAAAGTTAATAAATTAACAAAGTTCGACGTGAAAGGAGCAAGGAAAATGAGAGAAGTAGTAATCGTAAGTGCTGTCAGAACACCGGTAGGAAGCTTCGGAGGCTCATTAAAGGATATTTCGGCAGCTCGTCTGGGAGAAATCGTAGTAAAAGAAGCATTAAAAAGAATAGACTTAAAACCTGATATGGTAGAAGAACTTATTTTCGGATGTGTACTGCAGGGCGGCCTCGGACAGAACGTAGCACGTCAGGTTTGTATTAAAGCAGGACTGCCGATTGAAGTTCCGGCATTAACAATTAACAAAGTATGCGGATCAGGATTGAGAGCGGTAAGTTTAGCAGCTCAGATTATCAAAGCAGGAGATGCGGACATTATGGTAGCCGGCGGAACGGAAAGCATGAGTCAGAGCCCGTATATCGTTCCATCAGGAAGATGGGGTCAGAGAATGGGTGACGGAAAATTCGTTGACCTGATGATTAAGGACGGTCTCAGTGACGTATTCTACGGACACCATATGGGAATAACAGCAGAAAACGTTGCTATTGAATGGAATGTTTCAAGAGAAGACATGGATGCTCTTGCAATTCAGTCTCAGAAGAGAGCGGAAGAAGCTATAAAAGAAGGAAAATTCAGAGAAGAAATAGTTCCTATTGCAATTCCTCAGAAGAAAAAAGACCCGATAGTATTTGATACAGATGAATATCCTAAGTTCGGTTCAAGCATAGAAAAGATTTCAGCACTTCAGCCTGCATTCACAAAAGGCGGTACAGTAACTGCAGCTAACGCATCAGGTATAAATGACGGCGCAGCAGCATTTGTTCTTATGTCAAAGGAAAAGGCACAGTCCCTCGGTTTAAAACCGCTTTGCACAATTAAGGCATTCGCATCAGCAGGCGTAGATCCAAGAGTAATGGGAACAGGTCCTATTCCTGCATGCAGAAAAGCTCTTGAAAAAGCAAATCTGGAAGTAAAAGATTTAGATCTTATCGAAGCAAACGAAGCTTTTGCAGCTCAGGCTATTGCAGTATCAAGAGAACTTGGATTTGACCCGGAAAAGACTAATGTAAACGGAGGAGCAATAGCTCTCGGTCATCCAATCGGAGCATCCGGCGGCAGAATCCTTTGTACTCTCATCTATGAAATGAAGAAAAGAAATTCAAAATACGGTCTTGCAACACTCTGTATCGGCGGCGGTATGGGAACAGCAATGATTGTTGAGAGAGAGAACGAATAGTCTAAAACAAAAATGTTATATATTAAATAAGCACTTCGGAACCGGAATCATAAAGATTCCGGTTCTTTTTTTACAATGTCGCAATATAAATAGAAGGAGAAACCGGCAGGAGGCGGCCTCCGCTTCCGCAAATTCTGTATAAGGAGAGGAAAATAAAATGAGTACGGAAGTTTTGCGAGATATGATAAGATTCAGAAATATTGTCGACCGGCCTCCTCTGCAGGCATTTTTCGAGGAAGACATACTGGTTCCGGATATTAAGCCCGATGCAGCAAGAATATGCTCATCAAAGATAGTCCCACGATTGACAGAAAAGGAATGCTACGGCGGAAACCTGAAGCTGGGCGGAGATCTTTATCTGGAGGTTATCTATATTCCTTCATCTTCGGGAGAAGGGGGAGCGGAAACTGCTTTTGCCAGAATACCCTTCAGACATGAGGGAACATTCGAGGACAGCGGAGGGGAGCTGGAAGTAACGCCGAGGGTAGAGCATTTAGAGGTTTCCATAATAAATGAGAGAAAGTTTCGCATGAAAACCGTGATAAGCTTTGCTGTCAGAGAATACGAGGACGTGGAAAGAAATGTGTTCAGAGGCTTCCGCGAAGGTGACGTGGAAATGATGGAGAGCAGCGTGAGCCTGACAGATGCGGCGGGTCATAAAAAGGACTACATTGAAGTAAAGGACGAGATTAAAATAAAAGAAGGGATGCCGGAAATAGGAAGTATCCTGAGAAATGACTTCCGGACGGTGGAAACTTATCGTCAGATAACACCGGAAAAAGCCATTATCAGCGGCACTATCTATTACGACATTCTGTATATGAGTGATGAATCCTCACCTGAGCCGGTATGGATGTCAGGTACAACCGATTATACTCAGTTTATTAAGCTGGATGGACAGGAAGAGGTTAACGGAAGCGATATCAGAATGAAGGTGGATGACGTAAGGGCAGTCCCCAAGCGGGATGAAGAGGACAACATGACCTTAATCGAATTTACCACGGGAATTTCTACGAGAATCGATACATATAAGGAAAAAAGAATAAATCTGGTTAGAGATGCATATCACAGCCGTGACATTATGGACGCAGAAAGGGACGAGATTAATATCAGAAGATTCGGAGGCAGCGGAAGTGCTGACGCATCGATAAGAGAAAAAATAGATTTAAAGAGTCCGGAAGGCATTGAAAAAATCGCTTTTATTTCAGGGGATGCCATTGCTATAGGGGGAGAGGCTGAGAACGGAAGATTCATCGTTGAGGGAATTTTAATTCCTGAGATTTTGTATTCCTGTCGGGATGACGGCAGTTTGAGAAGCACAGTGTCTGAGATTCCCTTTAAGGCAGCGGTTCAGGTGCCGGGATTAAAGGCAGGAATGGAAATAAATGTAGAAATCACAGTAAAAAATATTTCCGGTGAAAAGATTAGTGAACATCAGGCAGAAGTTTATGCAGAAGCTGCAGTGCTGGTAAAATGCTTCGAAAAGGAAAGTATAAGCTATATTAAGAACGGGGCGCTTATCGAAGAAGCCAAGGACAGGGACGACAATACCACCAGACTGATAATGTACGTTACAAAAGGCGGTGATACCTTATGGGATATCGGCAAAAGATACAGAACACCTCTGTCAGAAATCAAAAAGATAAACGGAATGGATGAAAATCTTCCGCCGGATACGGAAATGGAGATAGGAGAGAAACTGCTCATATGGGCGTAGCCGCTGATTTCTGAGGAACTGCCGAGACTCTCATTAGAACTGCCGAGGCTTTATTTAAATAAAAGGGAGCATATTGTGCTCCCTTGAAATCATTTCATTTTTTCCTGTTTAACCTTATGATCGATAATATGTCTGGAAGCAAGTTCGTCCAGAACATCGTCTACGCTTATACCCATTTCTACCATCATAACCATAACATGGTACATTAAATCAGCAATCTCATATATTGTCTCAGGTTTATCGTTTCCTTTAGCGGCGATGATTACCTCGGTACTTTCTTCTCCGACTTTTTTGAGAATTTTGTCAATACCCTTTTCAAACAGGTAGGATGTGTAAGAGCCTTCCGGCATTTCTTTTTTTCTTCCCTCCAGCAGTTTGTATAAATCCTTTGGGTCGAAACTCTTTTCGTCTTCACCTGAGGGGGTTCCGAGAACCGGGTCCATAAAGCAGGAGTCGGTGCCTTTGTGGCAGGCAGGACCGTCCTTATGAACTTTTACGGTCAAAGCGTCAAGGTCACAGTCCGCTGTAATGCTGACTATGTGCTGATAATTACCGGATGTTTCTCCCTTGCGCCAGAGTTCCTGACGGGAACGTGACCAGAAACAGGTTTTGCCTTCTTTAAGGCTGATTTCAAGGCTTTCCCTGTTCATATATGCAAGAGTAAGAACTTTGCCGGAATCCGCGTCTACGACAATGGCAGGAATAAGGCCTTTTTCATCGAATTTCAGATTATCAATATTTGCCATGATTTATATCCTCACATTAATGTTATTTTTTCTGAGTTCCTGCTTCAGTTCCTGAATGGAAACCTCTCCGAAGTGGAATATGGAGGCAGCCAGCCCCGCATCAATATCAGGAATCTCTCTGAATAAATCTATAAAATCCTGTGCACTGCCGGCACCGCCTGAAGCAATTACAGGAACGTTTACCGCTTCGTTGACTGCCTTGAGCATTTCGATGTCAAAGCCTTTTTTTACGCCGTCAGTGTCGATGCTGTTTACTACAATTTCGCCTGCACCGTTTCTTTCGCCCTGTTTAATCCATTCTATTGCATCCATCCCTGTATTTTCTCTGCCGCCTTTGGCGAACACGCAGAATTTACCGTCAACTCTTTTTACATCCACTGACAGAACAACGCACTGATTTCCGTATTTCTGCGCCGCCTGGGAAATAAGATCCGGATTTTTGATGGCGCCTGAATTTACCGACACCTTGTCAGCACCGCATTTAAGCACCCGGTCAAAATCGTCGAGAGTATTTATGCCTCCGCCTACGGTGAGAGGTATGAAAATTGTTTCAGCAACTTCTTTCAGTATATCGGTGAACAGAGCTCTTTCTTCATAGGATGCGGTAATGTCATAGAATACCAGCTCGTCCGCGCCGTTTTTGCTGTAAAAGTCAGCCAGTTTTGTAGGGGAGGAAACATCAGCAAGCCCCAGGAAATTTACGCCTTTTACTACACGTCCGTTTTTTACGTCAAGGCATGGGATAATTCTTTTTGTTATCATTAAAACATGTCCTCCTTTATAATTCGCAGAATGCCCGCAGAATATTAAGGCCTACATCGCCGCTCTTCTCCGGATGGAACTGTACGCCGTAAACATTTTTGTCCGCAACGGCAGCGGTAAGTTCGGCACCGTATTCCGTAGTGGCGATAGTGGATGCCTCGCAGTCAGCACCGTAATATGAATGAACAAAATATACAAAGTCATTTTCCTTTATATTGCGGAAAAGAGGACTTACAGGCTTGTCTTTGGGGAAGTGAAGCTCATTCCAGCCTATATGAGGAATTTTGTAACCTTTCGGTATAATCGGTTCGATAGGCTTAATACTTCCTTTTATCAGGCCGAGGCCCTCATGTTCACCGTATTCGTAGCTTTTTTCAAACAGCATCTGCATTCCCAGACATATTCCGAGCAGGGGTTTTCCCTTGGCCGCTTCGCTGCACACCAGTTCTCCGAGACCGGTTTCTTTGAGCTTCCGGGCAGCATCGGCAAAGGCTCCTACACCCGGAAGAATAATTTTATCACTTTTAATAATAGTGTCTTTGTCCGAAGTCAGCACCGCATCCGCCCCGATAAATTTGAAAGAGCTGTACAGCGAGAAGATATTTCCAACTCCGTAATCAATAATTGCTATCATGTTTTTATCCTCGTTTTCTAAAATAATTAATATTATAAAACACCTTTTGTGGAGGGCACCTCGTCAGCATATTCTTTGTTAATTGAAACCGCTTTTTTCATTACCCTGCCGAAAGCCTTGAACATGGCTTCTATAATATGATGTGTGTTTTTTCCGGAAAGCTGTTTAAAATGGAGCGTCACTCCGGAATTTCTTACAAATCCCAGCATGAATTCTTCAGTCAGCTCTGTATCAAAATCCCCGACCTTCTGTGCCGGCAAATCAACGCTGAATCCCAGATAATCTCTTCCGGAAATATCTGCAGCGCAGACCATCAGAACCTCATCCATAGGAAGAATGATATCTCCGTATCTTTCTATACCTTTTTTATCTCCGATACATTCGGAAAATGCCTTGCCCAGACATATACCAACATCCTCTGTGGTGTGGTGCAGGTCAACATGTGTGTCTCCGATGCATTCGAGCTCTAAATCGAATCTGCCGTGTCTGGAAAACAGGGTCAGCATATGGTCCAGAAAACCGCTTCCCGTATTAATTACGGATTTGCCTGTGCCGTCAATATTGAGGCGGAGCCTTATTTTAGTTTCGGCAGTGTTTCGTTCAATTACTGCTGTTCTCATAATCATACCTCTCTGAGAATTTCTTCAACTGCATTAATAAATGCCTGCATCTGTTTCTCCGTACCTATTGTAACTCTGTTGTATTGAGATATCTTTTCGGAGGAGAAATGGCGAATAAGTATTTTTCTGTCTTTCAGCTTGAGATATAGCTTTTCACCGTCAATTTTATCACTTTTTACGAAAATAAAGTTGGCTTTTGACGGAACAACCTTAAATCCCAGATTCTCAAGGGCTTTTACTGTGTAATCCCTGTTCTGCATTATTATTTTGCATTTTTCCATATAATAGTCATTTTCATCCACTGCGGCACAGGCGGCAGCCTGGGTCAGTCTGTTGATATTATATGGATTTGTTGAGTATTTGATTTTATTAAGATCTTCGATGATTTCCTTTGGACCGATTGCAAATCCCAGCCTTGCACCGGCCATGCTTCTGGATTTAGAAAAGGTCTGAACCACCAGAAGATTGGAATAAATCTTTGTCAGTTTAACTGCGGATTCCGCACCGAAGTCCACATAGGCTTCATCGATAACCACCAGATTGTCGGGATTGGTTTTAACTATTTCTTCGATTTCTTCAATAGAAAGAGTCATTCCCGTGGGCGCATTCGGGTTGGCAATAATAATAGTGCGATTTAGCCCGCAGTAGTCACGGAAGTCTATAGAAAAATCTTCCCTGAGAGGAATCTGAAGTGCGTCAACCTGATGAAGCTGGGCGTAAACCTTATAAAAACCGTAGCTGATTTCGGGAAAAGCCGCTTTTACCTCGTCTCCGCAGAAGCTCATAAATACGAAATTCAGGATATCGTCGGAGCCGTTGGAAAGGAATATGTTTTCCGGAGCGACCCCGTAGAGATCCGCAAGCTTCTTTGAAAGAAGAATGCAGTCGGGATCGCAGTACAGCCGCAGCTTTTCAATCTCCTCGCCGGTAATCGCGGAGATCACACCGGGAGAAGGAGGAAAAGGGGATTCGTTTGTGTTCAGCTTGATGAACTGTTCCATATCCCTGGGCTGTTCGCCGGGGGTGTAGGCTTCCAGACCCGTATATTTTGAAATAAGAAATTTACTCATTTTTTTCACCTTCAAATCTTATCACAGCACTCTTTGCATGAGCGGAAAGACCTTCTTTTTCCGCAAAATATGCTATTTTACCGGCCACGTCGCGAAGGGCTGTTTCAGTGTAATAGGTAAACTGAGATTTTTTTACGAAATCGTCTACCGAAAGGGGACTTGAGAATCTTGCGGTTCCGCTGGTAGGCAGAGTGTGGTTTGCACCGGCAAAATAATCTCCGAGAGCCTCAGGACAGTATTTCCCCATAAATATTGAGCCTGCATGCTTAACGCTGTCCAGATAATCAAAAGGATTATCCATGCACAGCTCCAGATGTTCGGGAGCAATTTCGTTTGAGATATCTATTGCCTGCATAAGGTTTTCCGTAACTATGATTTTTCCGTTGCTGTCTATTGAAGCTTTTGCGATTTCCTGACGGGGAAGGAGCGGAATCTGTCTTTCCAGCTCGTCCCGAACCTTTTCCGCAAGGACAAGGCTGTCGGTAACAAGAACAGCACTTGCCATTTTATCGTGTTCAGCCTGGGAAAGAAGATCGGCAGCCAGATGAGACGGACTGCAGGTGGAGTCGGCAATAATGAGAATCTCACTGGGCCCTGCAATCATATCTATTGAAACCTCTCCGAAAACCTGCTTCTTCGCTTCTGCTACAAAAGCATTTCCCGGGCCTACGATTTTATCAACTTTGGGAACTGTTTCTGTTCCGTAGGCGAGAGCAGCTATAGCCTGGGCCCCTCCAACCTTGAAAATTCTGTCAACACCGGCAATTTTAGCGGCGGCCAGAATAACCGGATTAATTTTGCCGTCTTTTCCCGGAGGCGTTACTATTACTATTTCGCTGCAGCCGGCAATTTTAGCGGGGATGCTGTCCATCAGGACGGTTGAAGGATAGGCGGCAGTGCCGCCCGGAACGTATAGTCCCGCCTTTTCAACAGGAAGAACTTTCTGTCCCATAACTATTCCGTTATCCTTTGTAATGACAAAGCTGTTTCTCACCTGTCTCTTATGAAACTCTCTTATGTTGTCGGCGGCTTCTCTGAGGATATCTAGAAATTCGGGCTCTACCTCTTGAAAAGCGGCCTCAATTTCCCCGCCGGAAACCTCCAGACTGTCGATTTCCGCACCGTCGAATTTTCTGCAGTATGCCTTCAGCGCAGCGTCTTTGTTCGCTTTCACATCTTCTATGATAGCGGCCACGGTATTCTCAACATTTACAGCGGGGACATTTCTGGCAAATATTTCAGAGTTGTCGACTTCGCCGTATTTATAAATTCTGATCATTTTTTTACCTCCGCCTGTACTGCAAGACCTGCTTTGATTGATTCTATTTCCGAGGTTTTAAATTTAAAGCTCGACTTGTTTGCAATCAGTCTTGCGCTTATGCCGACTATTGTTTCAAAGGGCTCCAGATTGTTCGCTTTGAGTGTATTCCCGCTTTCAACTATATCGACTATGACGTCGGAAAGGTTGAGTATGGGAGCCAGCTCTATGGAGCCGTTGAGTTTTATAATATCAATATCTCTGCATTTTTTGCTGTAATAATCTTTGGCAATGTTTGGAAACTTGGTGGCAACCCTAAGAGTTTTTTCTGTATCATCCCTGAAATCTCTTTTGGCGGCAACAGCCATCCTGCATATGCCTACGTTAAGATCAAGAAGCTCATAAACGTCAGGATAATACTCAAGGAGAATATCCTTACCCGCTACGCCGATATCGGCGGCGCCTCTCTCAACATATATTGCCACATCCGAGGGTTTAACCCAGAAATATCTTATACCGAGCTCCTCGTTTTCAAATATAAGCTTCCGGTTGACTTCCTTGATAGAGGGACATTCAAAACCGGCTTTTTCAAACATGTCATATACGCTTTCGCCGAGTCTTCCTTTAGGAAGAGCTACATTAATCATTGTTTTCAAGAATCTCAAACCCCCTGTCATTGAATTTCAGCAGCTGTCTGAATTTTATCTTTTCCGGAACCTTTTTTTCAGCCATTACGCTGGTGCCGTTATCTGTAAGCATTTTTATTGCCTTTATCATAGCGGAAGGGTCTGCGCTGTCGTCATAGAGAATCACGGTATCCACGTCATATTTCTTGTCAGACTTTGCGAGTCTTTCAAGGGAATCGAGATATACCGCAAAGCCGATGGCTCCGCCATTTTTGCCCATTTTGTGCATGAGCTTGTCATATCTGCCGCCCGAGAGAACGCTGGCGGGAATTCCTTCTATGTAGCCCTTGAATACAATGCCGTTATAGTAATTCATATCATTGACTATGGAAAAATCTATGTTGATTCTGCCGTCTATTCCTTCAGCCTTCAGAACAGAGCAGATACTTCGGATTTCCTCAAGAGCCTGCTGCATTTCCGTATCAATGCTGATTTCCGAGAGCTTTTCGAGAACCCCGCCCATATCGCCGTAGGCAAGAATAAGAGTGGAAAGCTTTTCGCAAAGCTCCTGGGGAATAGCATACTTTTTACATATATCTTTAATATCATGGATGTTTTTTTCGCCTATGCAGCTGACTATGCGAGCCTTGGCTTCATCGCTGATTTCGTACTTATTTAAAAGACCGGATACGAAGCCCATATGAGAAATGTCAAGAACATAATCGGGACTGATAGCCTCAAGGCTCCTGGCAGCAAGGAGAATAACCTCACACATATTGTAGATATCAATATCTCCGATGCATTCAAGCCCTGCCTGAACGATTTCTTTAAATGAATGAGAGCCTCTTGTAATTCTGTATACACTTTCGTTGTAGTATACTCTCTGAACCGAGTCCGGTGTGTCCTGGGAATTTTTGATTATGGAAAGGGTAACGTCAGGCTTGAGAGCCAGAAGTTTGCCGCTGGTATCGTTAAAAGTGATAATGCTGTCGGAAACCAGAAAATCCTTGTTCCTGACATATAGATCGTATTCCTCAAACTTGCTCATTTTGTACTGAGAGTAACCGTATTTCTGGTAAAGGGAGCGAAGTCGGAAGATCGCAATTTCTTCCTGTTTTAAAACTTTTTTATCTAATAACATCTCAAAAAAACCTTTCATTCTAATGACTGCAAGGCAGCGCCTGCCTGCTTTATTACTTTACCTCAATAAAGCAATAAAGTCAACTGTTTAAGTCAAAATTATTGAAAAATTCAGAAAAAAAGAAATTCGGACACATACGAAGGTGCATCCGAATTATCAAATCTTGTTATTTGTCGGTTGGATTCAGAAGACCGATGTCTTTTCTGTATTGAGCTCCGTCGAAATGAATCTTTTCAGCCAGCCTGTAAGCTCTGGCGCGGGCTTCATCGTGAGTGTCACCTGTTGCGGAAGCGCCCAGAACTCTTCCTCCGGAGGTGACAACCGCACCGTTGTCGAACTTTGTTCCTGCGTGGAAAATTACCAGGTCGTCTGCTCCGTCAGCTGCATCAAGGCCTGTAATCACTCTGCCTTTAGGATAGCTGCCCGGATAGCCTTCGGAAGCGAGAACAATAGTAACGGCTCTTCTGCTGCTCCATTTGATTTCCTGATCAGAGAGTCTGTTGTTTACCACAGCATCCATAATATCATATAAATCCGTATCCAGTCTCATGAGAACTGACTGGGTTTCGGGATCGCCGAATCTGTTGTTGAACTCTATTACCTTAGGTCCTTCGGATGTTATCATGAGACCCACGAACAGCACTCCCTTGAAATCAAGACCGTCCTTCCGGAAGCCTTTCAGTGTAGGGAGAAGAATTCTGTTCATTATCTGTTCTTCTATTTCCGGAGTGAATACCAGGCTGGGCGAGTATGAACCCATGCCGCCGGTGTTCGGACCTTTATCGTTGTCAAATATTCTCTTGTAATCCTGAGCTGATTCCATAGGAACTATTGTATGCTCGTCAACGAAGCAGAGCATAGATGCTTCGATTCCTTTGAGGCATTCTTCCACCACTATTTTATCTCCGGCGGAGCCGAAAATCTTGTCGCCCATCATCTCGTCAATGGCTTTCTGAGCATCTTCGGCATTTTCCGCAAGAACAACTCCCTTGCCGGCTGCAAGGCCGTCTGCTTTGATTACCATAGGATAGCCGTAGATGCCTATGTTCTTTTCGATTTCCTCCTTGGAGGTATATTCGCTGTATTTCGCTGTGGGGATGTTGTGTCTTGCCAGGAAAGCCTTTGTAAATGATTTGCTGGCTTCCAGCTGAGCGCAGTTTTTATTCGGACCGAAAGCTTTAACTCCGACATTTTCCAGAGCGTCCACTATTCCCATAGAAAGGGGAACCTCAGGGCCGATTACCGCCAGGTCGATTTCTTTTTCCTTTGCAAAAGCGCAGATGCCGTCAATATCCTCAGCGCTGATATTCACACATTCCGCAGTGGAAGCTATTCCTGCATTGCCCGGTGCGCAGTAAAGTTTCTCTATTTTTTTGCTTTGCGCCAGCTTCCAGCATATTGCATGCTCTCTGCCGCCGCCGCCTACTACCAATACTTTTTTCATAATAATCCTCCGAGGTTAGTGTTTGAAATGACGCATTCCGGTGAATATCATGGATATTCCCATCTCGTTACATTTTTTAATGGAATCTTCATCACGGATTGAACCGCCCGGCTGAATTATCGCAGAAATACCTGCTTCCGCAGCCATTGTTACGCAGTCATCAAAGGGGAAGAAGGCGTCCGATGCCAGAACTGTTCCTTTTGTGTCTTCGCAGGCCTGTCTGATGGCGATTTCAAGAGCACCGACTCTGTTGACCTGTCCCGGGCCCATACCGATAGTTTTACCGTTTTTTGCCAGAACTATGCCGTTGGACTTGATGTGTTTTACTGCTTTCATGGCGAAGATGAGGTCTTTCATTTCTTCGTCGGTGGGAGCCTTATCGGTAACTACCTTTAATTCTTCTTCGTTGAACAGGCTGTTGTCGGTTTCCTGAACCAGAAGACCGCCGGCAACTTTCTTGAGGTCAAGGCCCTTGGAATCTTTTTCGCCGACAGCAGGCAGCTCCATTAGTCTGATATTTTTTTTCTTTGTGAGAATTTCAAGAGCTTCCGGAGTGAAAGCGGGAGCTATTACTATTTCAAGGAAAATTTTATTTATCTCTTCAGCCAGTTCTGCTGTAATTTCTCTGTTGGAAGCCACGATTCCTCCGAAGATGGAAACAGGATCTGCTTCGTAAGCTTTTTTATACGCTTCTAAAATGCTGTCGGCAACGCCGATGCCGCATGGATTTGCATGCTTTACAGCAACAACAGCAGGCTCATCGAATTCTCTGAGGGTATCTACTGCAGCGTTTGTGTCGTTAATATTATTAAATGAAAGTTCTTTTCCGTGAAGCTGTTTTGCATTCACAAGATCTCCCGCCTTAGTGCGGATTTCTTTGTAATAGTACGCTTTCTGGTGCGGATTTTCTCCGTATCTGAGATCCTGAGCCTTTTCGAAGGTGAGGGTGAGATTGTCCGGAAGGTCATATCCCGCCTGGGTTCTGAGATAGTCGGAAATCATTGCATCATATGCAGCTGTATGCTGGAACACCTTGAGGGCCAGCTTGTATTTTGTTTCGTAGGAAACTGTTCCGGATTCCTTCAGCTCCGAAATAACGGCAGGGTAGTCGGAAGGATCGCAGACAACCACCACATCTTTGTGGTTTTTCGCTGCGGAGCGGAGCATTGTAGGACCGCCTATATCAATATTCTCAATAGCCT
This sequence comes from Bacillota bacterium, assembly GCA_030526325.1. GTDB lineage: Bacteria > Bacillota > Clostridia > Peptostreptococcales > Anaerovoracaceae > RGIG1899. Next base: position 14,162 of record JAUNCY010000018.1, on the reverse strand, counting down.
CTTCCATTGTTACGCCGGGCTTCAGAATGGTTTCTTTAAACGGATAAAGATTTATAGCCACAATATCTATGGTTTCAATGCCGAGATCTTTAAGCTGGGCCATGTGTTCAGGCTTTTCTCTCATAGCCAGGATACCGCCGTGAACTGCAGGATGGAGAGTCTTTACTCTGCCGTCCAGACATTCGGGAAATCCGGTAACGTCGGAAATCCCCACAACACTGACTCCGTTTTCGGAAAGCCTGGAAGCTGTTCCTCCTGTTGAAATAACTGTGCAGCCGAGAGCTTCAAGTTCTCTTGCAAATTCAATTACACCGGTTTTGTCGGAAACACTTATTAACGCACGCATAATTTTCTCCCCTCCGTTCTATTCTTTGCCATCCCAGCAGTATGTGCAGAGTTTACATTTTTCTATACCGACCGAATCCAGAAGGTTTTCAAGAGTCTGGTACTTCAGGGTTTCGAAGCCGAGAGTTTCCTGAATCTTTTTAACCATTTCTGCATGTTTTTCTGTGGTACTGTCCGCATATTCCTTCAGCACTTCCTGAGATAAATCTTCTGTGCCCTCCAGCTCGGCAATGACTCTTCTTGAAATAAGCTCCATTTCCGATACGGAACGGGAGAAATTCAAGTATTTGCAGCCGTACATTATTGGCGGGCAGGCAGAGCGGATATGGATTCTTTCCGCACCGTTTTCGTATAGATAGGACAGAGTTTCTCTAAGCTGGGTTCCTCTTACGATAGAGTCGTCTACCAGCACGAACTTCTTGCCTTCGATAATTTCCTTGTCAGGTACCAGCTTCATTCTGGCGATAAGATTTCTTGCCTTCTGGTTTGAAGGCATAAAGCTTCTGGGCCAGGTTGGTGTATATTTGATAAGCGGTCTTGCATAAGGTATATGAGAATGCTGGGCATAGCCGAGAGCATGAGCAACACCGCTGTCGGGAACACCGGCAACAAAATCCACATCGTCAACATCCGGATCATTCTCGTCCATCTGCGCAATTCTGGCTCCGTTGCGGTATCTCATATTTTCTACATTTTTGCCTTCATATATGGAAGTTGCATATCCGTAATATGTCCAGAGGAAGGTACATATGCGAACATCCTTTTCGTTGGGAGCAACCACGGTTTCAATGCCCTCAGGAGTGATTTTTACAACCTCTCCGGGACCTATTTCTCTGAAATATTCATATCCGAGGTTGATGAAAGAGAATGATTCGGAGGCAACGCAGTAACCGTCATCTCTTTTTCCTATTATCAGCGGGGTTCTGCCGTGAAAATCTCTGGCAGCATACAGCGCGTCCTCAGAAAGCACCAGCAGAGTGAGGGAACCGTCGATTTTTTTCTGGGCATAGCGTATGCCTTCCGGAATATTAACCCCTGTGGAAATCAGAGCCGCAACCAGCTCGGTGTTGTTTATCTGACCGCCGCTCATAGACATAAACTGGTTGTTGCCGCTGCGGATAAGGTCTTCCACGATATCATCTTTGTTATTGATAATGCCCACAGTCCCGAGGGAGTAGTGGCCAAGCTTACTGTATACTGTGAGAGGCTGAGGCTCAGTATCGCTGATGGAGCCAATACCTCTTGTGCCCTCCATCTCTTCCATTTCTTTCTGGAATTTTGTTCTGAAAGGCGCATTTTCTATGCTGTGAATGCTTCTGTCAAAGCCTTTTTTTCCGTATACGCACATGCCTCCGGTCTTTGTGCCCAGGTGTGAATGATAGTCTATTCCGAAGAATAAATCCATTACACAGTCGTTTTTGGAGGAAATGCCAAATAAACCGCCCATTTTATCTCTCCTTAATAAATTTTATCATTTCTGCAAAATCATTTCTCCGGAAGCGATCCTGCGAATCGCCTCTGTAAGAATCTTGTGTTCAACAACGAGAACCCTTGCCGCAAGCTCATCAGCCGTATCCTCCGGAAGCACCGGCACCTGTTCCTGAATAATGATGGCCCCCGTGTCGACTCCTTCATCAACAAAGTGTACCGTCGCACCGCTGACCTTTTCGCCGCCCGCAATAACCGCCTCGTGAACTCTCTTGCCGTAAAAGCCCTTCCCGCAGTATTTCGGAATAAGGGAAGGATGAATATTGATTATTCTTCCTCTATAAGCGTCTACTATTCTTTTGTCAACAACGCTCATATATCCGGCAAGAACTATAAGATCTGTTTCTTTATCATTTAAAAGCTTAAGTATTTTATCTGTTTTTTCCGACAGGTCGGGATATTCTTTGCTGCTTACAACGAAGCCCGGGATACCGTGCTTCTTAGCCCGTTCGAGAGCAAAAGCATTTCCGCTGCTGGATATGACCTGTACTATTTTTGCATCGGGAATCAGGCCTGATGAAACTCCGTCAATAACAGCCTGAAAATTTGTTCCGCCTCCGGAAACCATTACAGAGATTTTCAGCATAAGGTTACTCCTTCGCCTTTTATGATTTCTCCGATAACATACGGAGTTTCACCTGCTTCTCTGAGAAGCTCCACAGCTCTTTCGCTGTTTTCGGCATCAACTATGAACATCATGCCTATGCCCATATTAAATGTAGAGAACATTTCCTTTTCTTCAATATCCGCGCATTTGGCGATATATGAAAATACCTTTGGAATATCCCAGGTTCCTGTGTTGATTTTAACGCCGAGACCTTCCGGAATGATTCGGGGAATATTTTCAAAGAAGCCGCCGCCGGTAATATGAATGATACCGTTTGCGGTAATTTCCTTTGCCAGAGCCTTGCAGGGCTTTGTATAAATTCTTGTAGGTCTGAGAAGAGCCTCTCCGAGGGTTTCTCCCAGTTCCTCCACGTAATCTTTTACGTCCATGTTCATCTTTTCGAGGAAGACTTTTCTTACGAGAGAATATCCGTTGCTGTGGAATCCGCTGGAGGAAATTCCGATGACAACATTGCCTTCCCTGATTTTTGAACCGTCGATTATTTTGCTTCTGTCAGCTACGCCAACGGCAAAGCCTGCCATATCGTATTCGCCGTCAGAATAGAAATCCGGCATTTCGGCAGTTTCTCCGCCTACGAGAGCGCATTCGCCGAGAACGCAGCCGTCCGCAATGCCTTTTACTATATCGGCAATTTTTTCTGCTTTAACGTGACCTGTTGCGATATAGTCAAGGAAAAAAAGCGGTTCTGCACCCTGACACAATATGTCATTTACACACATGGCCACACAGTCCTGACCGACAGTATCATGGATATCAGTAAGAAAAGCTATTTTAAGCTTTGTTCCGACTCCGTCGGTACCGGCAACGAGAACAGGTTCCTCCATACCGTTTACATCCAGTTTAAACAGGCTGCCGAAGCTTCCCAGTCCGGTAAGCACGTTGTTGTTGAATGTCTTTTTTACATGATTTTTCATTAAAGAAACGGCTCGCTGTCCCTCGACAGTATCAACACCGGAATCTTTATAAGTAATTTTTTCTTCGCTCATTTTTGTCTCCTATTTGTTTTTTACACGCTTGAGAACTTCCTGATAGGTTTCCTCAACATTTCCGAGATCTCTTCTGAAACGGTCTTTATCCATCTTTTCGTTTGTTTTTACGTCCCAGAGTCTGCAGGTGTCAGGGGAAATCTCGTCTGCAAGAATTATTTCACCGTCACAGAGTCCGAATTCGATTTTGAAGTCTATGAGTTTAAGACCTATCTCAAGGAAGAACTCCTTAAGTGCATCGTTGATTCTGAGTGCGTAGTCTCTGATTACGGCAAGCTGTTCCTCGGAAGCCAGTCCGAGAGCTACTATGTGGTCATCATTGAGAAGAGGATCGCCCAGGTCATCGTTTTTGTATGAAAACTCCAGGCAGGGCTTTGTGAAAACATGACCTTCTTCCATTCCGTATCTTTTCGAAAAAGAGCCCGCCGCAGCGTTTCTGACGATAACTTCAAGAGGAAAAATCTTTACTGCCTTTACCAGGGTTTCCCTGTCACTCAAAAGCTTCACCAGATGGGTAGGAATCCCTTTTGATTCGAGCATTTCGAATATAATTGCGGACATGGTGTTGTTTACTATTCCTTTTGAAGCGATGGTTCCTTTTTTTACGCCGTTAAAAGCTGTTGCATCGTCCTTGTAGTCGACGATATAGAGCCCTGGGTCGTCCGTTCTGAAAACTTTCTTTGCTTTACCTTCATATAACTGTTCCAACTTCTGCATTTTTTACCCTCCTTAAGGGAAATCTCTCTTATTCCTTATTTAATTATTCCTGCATTTCTGCATCTGTTTTCAAAATATCTTCTTCCATCTTTTTCTTGTAAGCCTTCATTTTTTCTCTCAGTTCGGGATACTTTATAGAAAGCATCTGTACTGCAAGAAGACCTGCGTTTTCTGCACCGTCTATGGCAACCGTTGCCACAGGAACGCCTTTAGGCATTTGAACTATTGACAGCAGGGAGTCCAGTCCGTCTAGAGTGGAGGATTTAACCGGAAGCCCTATTACGGGAACCGGAGTGTATGCTGCGATGACTCCGCCTAAGTGAGCGGCTTTTCCTGCCGCTGCAATTATCACCTCGATACCGTCAGCTTCCGCATTTTTTGCGAAATTTTCTGCCGCGTAAGGTGTTCTGTGGGCGGAAATAACCCTTGTCACATAGTCAACATCGAATTCAGCTAAAATTTTCTGCGCTCTTTCAACCACAGGCAGGTCTGATTTGCTGCCCATTACAATACCGACTTTCATGGGATTCTCCTCCTTCATTTTTTATTTAAAATATGCAACACCGGATTCAAAGATTTTCTGATCCATATTTCCGATGACATTCTTGTACAGATTCACGCCTATTCTTTCCGAATGTCCCATTTTTCCGAATACTCTGCCGTCAGGAGAGGTTATTCCCTCGATAGCCCAGTCTGAGTTGTTAGGGTTGAAGTACGGGCTGTTTGAAGCATTTCCTTCGAAGTCCGCGTACTGGGTAGCTATCTGTCCGTTGGCCTTAAGCTCTTCCAGGATTTCAGGAGAAGCAATAAATCTTCCTTCCCCGTGGGATACCGGAATTGTGTATACATCGCCAACCTCAACATTTGCCATCCAGGGGGACTTAACCGATGCGATTCTTGTCTGAACCAGTGTTGATACGTGTCTGTTGATGGAGTTGTATGTCAGCGTAGGGCTTTCCGGCTTCATGTCGGCAATTTTTCCGTATGGAACCAGACCTAACTTAATAAGAGCCTGGAAACCGTTGCATATGCCGAGCATCAGTCCGTCTCTGTTTTCAAGGAGATCTGTAACAGCTTCGAAAACAGCAGGATTTCTGAATACCGCCGTGATGAATTTTGCGGAGCCTTCAGGCTCGTCACCGCCGCTGAAACCGCCCGGAATCATTATCATCTGACTGTTCTTGATTTCTTTTGCCATGCGTTTTATCGAATCTTCCAGTTCGGCGGATGTGAGATTTCTCAGGATATGGAGATATGTTTCCGCACCGGCCTTTTCAAAGGCTCTCTTTGAATCCATTTCGCAGTTGGTTCCCGGGAATACCGGAATAAAGACTCTCGGCTTAACTGTTTTTACCAGCGGTCTGGAAGCGTTTCGTTTAGTATATGAAATGTTTTCTGGTACCTCGCTGCAGTATTCCTTAGAAACCGACGGGAAGGTGCCTTCGAGAGGAGCACTCCAGATTTCCTCCAGTTCTTCCAGACTGTATGAAACTGAGGCTGTTCCCATCATGTCCACTCTTACGTCGAAGGAAATTGACGGAGCAGGTACAGTAGAACCGATTACATTGTATTTTACAGTGTCTTTAACATCCGCAAAGAGAGCATCCACGTCTTCTGAACCTTTTATCTCCAGAAGCAATGCCCCGTAATTCTTGTCAAGCAGGTAATCCCTTGTCATGCCGGTAAGCTTTGCTCCGATGTAATTGCCCAGGCACATCTTTGCTGCAGCAGCGAAAATGCCGCCTTTTCCTATGGTTTCTGCGGATATTACAGCACCGGATTTTATGAGATCTCTGACCTTGCTCAGAGAAGCTTTAAGCATGTCAAAATTGATAACGCCGTCTGCGTCTCTTTCTGTGTCGATCAATACTATTTTGCTGTCGGCAGCCTTGAATTCCGGAGAGATGATGTTGTTGGCATCCTCAGCCGTCACCGCAAAGGAAATAAGTGTAGGCGGAACATGTATATCCATGAATGTGCCGGACATACTGTCTTTGCCGCCGATAGACGGAATTCCCAGTTCCTTCTGAGCCTTGACAGAACCGAGAAGAGATGCCAGCGGATTGCCCCATTTTTCGGGAGCGGTTCCCAGCTTTTCAAAGTATTCCTGGAAAGAAAGTCTGATTTTGGAATAATCGCCGCCCATGGCAGTTATCTTTGCTGCGGAATCGACAACCGCATATAATGCTCCGTGATAAGGGCTTTTTGATGAAAGCTCAGGGTCAAATCCGAAGGTCATCAGTGTGGCAGTATCTGTATATCCGTCGGTTACCGGGATTTTTGCAGCCATGCCCAGCGCCGGAGTGAGCTGATTCTTTCCGCCGAGAGGCATCAGAACAGTTCCTGCACCGATAGTGCTGTCGAACATTTCTATAAGTCCCTTCTGGCTGCAGCAGTTAAGATCGGCAACGGAGTTCTTTATTGAATCCAGTTTCTTTTCTCTCTGCAGCTCGTCAAGAGCTTCCTGTTCCGGCATTTCCACTAAAGCGGAGGTCTGCTGCTGGACGCCGTTTGTATTTAAAAATTCTCTTGATATATCTAGTATAGTGTCGCCTCTCCAGCTCATTCTGATGCGGCCGGTATCGGTGACTTTAGCTACGACAACGGATTCGAGGTTTTCCTCTCTTGCCATTTCCATAAATTTGTCCGCATTGCCGGCGGAAACCACAACTGCCATTCTTTCCTGTGATTCGGAGATTGCCAGCTCTGTTCCGTCGAGACCTTCGTATTTTTTCAGAACCAGGTCCAGGTTTATATCGAGGCTGTCCGCAAGTTCGCCGATGGCAACGGAAACCCCGCCTGCGCCAAAGTCGTTGCATCTTTTGATAAGTGAAGCCGCTTCATGTCTTCTGAAGAGTCTCTGAAGATTTCTTTCGACAGGAGGATTGCCCTTCTGAACCTCTGCGCCGCAGCTTAAAATGGATTCCTCCGTATGCTCTTTGGAAGAGCCTGTTGCACCGCCGCAGCCGTCGCGTCCGGTTCTTCCGCCTGTGAGGATGATTACATCGCCGGGCTGAGGAACTTCCCTAACCACGTTTTCCTTCGGAGCGGCAGCGATAACTGCGCCTACTTCCATTCTCTTCGCGATGTAGCCCTCGTTGTATATTTCTGTTACCTGTCCGGTAGCAAGTCCAATCTGGTTTCCGTAGGAGCTGTAGCCCTTTGCTGCTCCTCTTGTAATTTTCTGCTGCGGCAGCTTGCCTGCCAGAGTATCTTCGACCGCGGTTCTGGGATCGCCGCTTCCGGTTACACGCATTGCCTGATATACATAGGATCTTCCTGAGAGCGGGTCTCTGATGGCACCGCCCAGGCAGGTTGCAGCGCCGCCGAAAGGCTCGATTTCTGTAGGATGGTTATGGGTTTCGTTTTTAAACATAACCAGCCAGTCCTGTTCCTCGCCGTCGATAACAGCTTTTACGTTTATGCTGCAGGCATTTACTTCTTCGGATTCATCAAGGTCGTTTACAAGGCCCTGTTTTTTAAGATATTTTGTGCCTATTACAGCCATATCCATGAGGCATACCGGCTTTTCTCTGTCGCCGTATACTTCTCTGCGCATTTCAAGATATTCATTAAAGGCTTTTTCCACCAGTCTGCCGTAAGGGCTGTCCTCAAAACGGACATCGGTGATTTTGGTATTGAAAGTTGTATGTCTGCAGTGGTCTGACCAGTATGTGTCAATAACACGCAGCTCTGTAACGGAAGGATCTCTTCCTTCTTCTTTAAAATATCCCTGAACGAAGGCAAGATCTTCGTCGCTCATAGCAAAACCCTGGGATTTTCCGAACAGCTCCAGCTGAATTTTCCCCATTTCTATGAAACCTTTAACGGTATCCACCGGGCTCGGTTCCGCCAGATCCATCTCGAGAGTTTCAGGTTTTTCCGCAGATGCCTCCTGAGAGTCCACGGGATTTATATAATATTTTTTTACTGCTGATAAATCGGCTTCCGATAAGGAGCCTGTCAGGATGATAACTTTTGCGTATTTAACTACAGGTGCAGATGATGAATTGATAAGTCTGATACATTGAGCTGCCGAATCCGCTCTCTGGTCATACTGTCCGGGGAGATATTCCACAGCAAAGGATTTTGAACGGGGAGGAAGGTCTAATACTTCGTCGGAAACAGTGTCTACAGCTGCTTCCCCGAATACATTGAATCGGGCTGATTCGTATGTATCACGGTCGATACCCTCCACATCGTATCGGTTCACGATTCTGACCGACTGCAGGTTTTTGAGTGATAAGTTTTCTTTGAGCTCCGCGCAAAGGCTTTGAGCCTCCACATCAAAACCCGGAAGTTTTTCTACGAAAATTCTATATACCAATTTACGCCTCCATATTCTCGAACAAATTATTTGTTTTTTGAAATAATGTTCGCAAAAATTATATACTTTTACCGATATATAGATATGATAACACTGAAATGTGGGCAAATCAACCGAAAAAGCCGAAAATTTTACTGATAAATTATAAAATATTTGAAAATTATCGAACGATAAAATATCGGTGCGAAACAATGTTCGGAAATTGAGGTTTGATGAGGTCGAAAGGAAAGAATATTTCTATAAATAATAGCCGGACAAGGCGGTTTTGCATGAGCTGTGAGAAAATCAATCCCAAAAGACAAACATTAGAAAAGGGACATCCTGTATTATTCAGTGAGAGAAACATAAAATTCGGGTTACCTTGATACAAAATGAAAAAAAGTCTATAATAACCACATATATATTTAGAAGCAAATCCCTGATTCGGGCAGTGAAAGCTGCAGAGCCTGTTCCGGACCAGTACGGCAGGGGGAGAAAAAGGGGACTGCTGCAGAAGATGATTTATCGGGAGATTAATATGAATGAAATAACAATAGACGCCCATGCAAAGGTTAACCTGTGTCTGGATGTTCTGGGGAAGCTCCCTAACGGATATCATGAGGTGAGGATGGTAATGCAGCAGCTTGAGCTGAGTGACACCATTACAGTAAAGAAGACCGGAAGAGGGAAAAGAGAAATAATAATAACCACCAATGCAGACGGAGTGCCCGTTGACTACAGAAACCTTGCTCACAGAGCAGCGCAGCTGATGCTAGGTCTGGATGAAATTCTGGACGGTGTAGAAATACACATTGAAAAACGGATACCGGTGGAGGCAGGTCTTGCCGGCGGCAGCGCTGACTGCGCGGCAACTCTGGCGGCAATGAATATACTTTTCGATATGGGACTCAGTACAAAGGCTTTGTGCAGGCTGGGCGCAAGACTGGGTTCGGACGTGCCTTTCTGCATAATGGGAGGAACCGTTGTGGCAGAGGGAACCGGCACTAGACTTACTCCGGTCAAAGGTCTGAACGGAGATAAATATACAGTGGTATTATGCAAGCCTGAGCAGGGAATTTCCACCGGAGCGGTGTACGGCAAATATTCCGAGAGGATGGGCGAGATGATTGCCAGACCCCATCCGGATATTGTCAGACTTGTGGGAGGAATGTCGGCAGAGCTGCATTTGTCAGAGTTGAAGAAAGATATGATAAATGTGCTGGAATACGTTACAGCGGAGGAGCGGCCGGAGGTTAGGGAGATTATAAATATAATGAAGGAATCCGGTGCAGATGCAGCGCTTATGACCGGCAGCGGCCCTACCGTGTTCGGATTATTTGAGAATTCATCGGAAGCAGAGGCCGCATATTCAAAGCTGTCTTCCCGTTATGAAGAAACCGTTTTAACAAAGCTGAGATAAAAACGGAGAAGACCGTATAAAACAGAAAACCCCTGTCAATAATTCCGATAAACAATCAGAATTTTGAAAGGGGTATTTTTTATGTCAAAGAACAGACAGGGAGGAATCCTTATTCTGCTTACAGGATTTATACTGATATGCTTCTGGGGAATGTATTATCAGAGCCGGGAGGAACTGACAAAGGATGACTTTATACGATTTCATGTTGTTGCAAACAGCAATTCGCCTCAGGACCAGGCTTTGAAGCTAAAGGTCAGAGACGAGGTCCTCAATGAGGTTTCACAGGACCTGGGAGCTATGGACAGTGCGGAGGAAAGCCGCAGCTGGCTTGAGAAAAATGCAGAGGAAATAAACAGACTGGCGGAGGATGTTATCGCATTGGAGGGATATGATTATTCCGCACAAACGGAAATAGGCATGCGATGGATACCGGAAAAAAGCTACGGCAGCATCACTTTTCCGGCAGGAAATTATGAAGCTTTTACAATTAAAATCGGGGAAGGCGCCGGAGAAAACTGGTGGTGCGTAATGTTTCCGCCTATCTGCATAATAGGCGAAGAGCCCGAAATAAACGGGGACAGTCTGACCGAAGAATTTGAAGGAACTAAATACGGAGAGCTTGTTAAGAGCAGTGTGGAGGGCACTCCCTATACTTTGAAGTTCAAGTCGGCGGAGATAGGGGAAAATTTTCTGGAATGGATAAAAAATTGATGTCAAGTATTCTTTATTCCGATAAATTTTGATATAATAGCATATCACAATAGAAAGAGGCAATAGTCGCAATAAGGGATATCCCTGCGGAAAGGAAATAGAATGATCAGGCTTGCAATTATATTTGGCGGAAAATCCATCGAGCATGAGCGCTCTCTCAATTCGGCGGTTTCCGTATTGAATGCCATTGACAGAGAAAAGTACGAAATAATTAAGATTGGCATAACAAAAGAAGGTAAGTGGCTGCTGTATGACGGACCGGTTGAACTAATCTCCACGGGAGAATGGAAGGACTATGCGGAACTCAGGCTTCTGGCGGAACCGGAAAAATACAATCTTCAGGTTATATCGTCTTCAAAAACTCTTAAAGCCATTGCAGATGTGGCTTTTCCTGTTCTTCACGGACCTGACGGAGAGGACGGAGCGGTACAGGGAGTACTCCAGACAGTGGGCATTCCTTATGTGGGCAGCAGGGTGCTCGGCTCTGCGGTATCCATGGACAAGGCTACAACAAAGGCACTGCTTAGACAGGCAGGGCTTCCTGTATGTGACTGGAAAATATATTATAAGGAAGAAATTGAGGATAATTCCTCGAAGGTTATTTCTGACATAGAGAAAACTTTCGAATATCCGGTATTTGTTAAGCCTTCGGGATACGGAGCAAGTATCGGAGTATCGAAAGCGGCAGACCGGGAAGATCTGAAAAAAGCTCTTGTCAACGCATATGAATTTGACAGAAAGGTTATCGTTGAACGGTTTGTGGACTGCAGAGAGCTGGAGGTGGGAATCCTCGGAAATATCATTCCCATGGCTTCCGCAGCGGGAGAAATATCCTATCCCGGAGAATTCTGCGATTTTAATACTAAATTCTCCCCGGAAAGTGAGATAAAGAGAACGGTTCCGGCAGAGATTTCTGCGGATACTGCAGCTAAAGCGAAGCAGCTTGCCATAGATGCCAGCTGGGCCGTGGATTTAAAGGGATTCGGCAGAGTGGACTTTTTCCTGGAAAAGGAAACGGGAGAACTGTATATTAATGAAATAAACTCCATTCCGGCTTTTGCCGACGAATGTATTTTTATTAAGCTTTGGGAAGCGGCGGGCCTGAGTTACAGGGACCTTCTTGACAGGCTTGTGGGGTATGCATTGGAGAAATAGACGGGGATAATCCGAATAAGAAAGGGGAACAGCATTATATGAACAAGGTTCTTTTGAAAATAAATGCGCGTCAGCACAACCGTGAGGGGCAGGAAGACGTGGTGGAGCTTATGACGGAAGCGAAGCATTACAACAAAAACGGGGTTGTATATCTCGTATATGAGGAGACGGAACTGTCAGGCGTGAACGGATGTGTAACGGCTCTCAAGGTGGACGGCGAAGCGGTCAAGCTCAGAAGATACGGCACAAAGGGTCATGAGATGCATTTTGAAAAGGGAAAAAAATTCCACGGATTATACGAAACACCCATGGGCTTTGTGGATATGGAAATACTGACAAACGGGGTAAAAAATGAATTAAAGGCCGACGGAAGAGAGGGCCTGGTTACTATAGATTATGATATAAGTCTCAGGGGCCTGCTTGAAGCTCACAATACTCTTGAAGTGACAGTGGCGGATATTAATGCCCCCGGCGGCGGAAAGGAGCAGAGGTCGCAGCATGTTTAATAAAAAAAGACAGAGAACAATAGCAATAATAATAGTCTGGATACTTGCTATAGCAATGATTGTAACAACTTTTTCTTTTTCCGTGTTTGCGGCAGGCCCGGATCAGCCCGGGGATGCTTCAGAAGACAGCGGAATCATCGGTCTGGCATACGGTACACCACCCGTAAGCGAAAATGAAGCGGGCGTCGGGGCCTCGGATGCCGATGTTCCTCAAACGGAACAGACTGCTTTTTCGCAGGCTTCCGGAGAAGAAACTGCTGCGGCAGGAACGTCCGGGAATGTCTCCGGGACTATAGAACGGCAGCTCAAAGATATGGAAGAGGTGCTGGAGTACATAGAAAAAACATATGTTGATGACGTGGATGTTAACGAACTCATCGACGGAGCTTATGAAGGAATCTTTGACCGGCTGGATCCGTACAGTAAATACTATAAGGACAGCGGGGACGGGGATTCTTTTATGTCTCAGGCAACGGGACAGTTCTACGGAATCGGCGTGGTCTTTGAAAACACGGATAAGGGAGTTTCGGTCAAGGCATTTCTGGCGGATTCTCCGGCGGCAAAAGCCGGTATAATGACCGGAGACATAATGGTAAGCGTTGACGGTATCTCTCTGGCGGGAAAGACAGCATCGGAGGCGGCATCGTCGGTCAGAGCATCCAAAGCAGCAACGGCAGTAATCGTTGTGTCCAGAAACGGGGAGAATAAAACCTTTCGGGTTGAAAGAAAGTTAATAGAGTCCTCGTCTGTTTCATATAAAATGGCAGACGAGACAACTGCCTATGTGGGAATATCAAATTTCTACGCATCAACTCCGGAAGAATTTGCAAAGGCATGGCTGGATCTGAAGGGAAACAATTCTCAGATGAGCAGTATGATAGTTGATGTGAGAAACAATCCCGGAGGTCTTGTAAGCTCAGCTGTGACTCTTTCAAATCTTTTCCTCGACATGGGGTGTACGATAATGAATTATACAAAAGATGACGCTGTAGTGTATTCTTACGAGGCAGACGGTAATAAAATAGTAGATGTACCTGTAAGTCTGCTTGTGAATAAAGGCACCGCAAGCGCGGCGGAAATATTTGCGGGAGCTCTGCAGGACAATTATGCGGCAGTTCTGGTGGGAGGAGAAACATACGGAAAAGGCATGGCTCAGACGGTTACGGAACTGGATAGCGGGGCATCGGTAAAACTGTCGGTATATTACTTTACCACTCCTGACAACCATACTATTCAGGGCAAAGGTCTGACGCCTTCCTACATTATATATAATGGAGACAATAAAGTTGCCATCAGCAGATATAAGGAAATGAAAACCGTTGCTCCGATGGACGAAGGAAAGAAGTATAAACCTGGAGAAAAAGGTCTGAATGTATACGCTGCCCAGCAGAGGCTTATCATACTCGGGTATGACAGTGTAAAACTGAACGGGGTTCTGGACGAGGCCACAGTGGAAGCCATCAGGAACATCCAGAAGAACGCCGGTGTATATGTATACGGAGCTTTGGATTTTACAACAATCGACTGCCTGGAACGGGAATATATGAGAAATGTGTTCGGAATCAGTGAGGATATTCAGCTGAAAAAGGCAATTGAGTTGACGAAATGACAAAATTATGATATTTTAACAAAATCTCGACTTTTGTTAATGGACTTGTAATATTAGTGTAATGGACATTTTGCGGACAAAAGTTATAATAAAAATAAGCTCAAACGCTTGCAATACCGAGTTTTTTCTTTACAGTCCTGTTACAAACAAAAACAGGAATTGACTGAAAGGGAAAGCAACGGTATAATGGGAACGATAGAATGAGCTAGGAGTCTTTCCTATGCCTTTCTATATAAAATGTCAAATTATCTTCAGAAGGGGGAGATAATTTGCAAAATCTAAAAACTAAAA
>JAUNCY010000073.1 GCA_030526325.1 Bacillota bacterium | reverse complement strand
CTATCTGCTTTTATTCGGAGAACTGCCGAATAAAAAAGAACTGGAACTGTACAAGAATTATCTCGGAGCCAGAAGAGAGCTCCCGTATTCTTTCATCAGGGATGCGATTCTTACAGCGCCGAGCATAAATATCATGAACAAGCTGTCCAGATGCATACTGTCATTCTACTCGTTTGACGACAACCCGGACGATATTTCTCAGGAAAATGTGCTGAGACAGTCTATCGATCTGGTTGCGAGAATGCCGGCCCTCATCTGTTACGGGTATCAGGCAAAGATTTCATATGACAAGGACGCAAGTCTGTATTTCCATAAGCCGCTTCCGGAGCTTTCCACCGCGGAAAATCTGCTGAGAATGATTCGCCCGATGGGAACATACACAGAGCTGGAGGCAACCATACTGGATATCTGTCTGATACTTCATGCAGAGCACGGCGGCGGAAACAATTCGGCTTTCACAACCCGCGCAATCTCATCATCCGGAACGGATACTTATGCTGCAATCTCTGCGGCGGTAAGTTCCCTGAAAGGACCCAAGCACGGCGGTGCCAACATAAAAGTAGTACAGATGATGAATGAACTGAAGGAGAATGTAAAGGATTTGTCCGACAGAAATGCGGTAGACCAGTTCTTTATTGATGTTCTTAAAGGCGAAAAGGGAGATCATACCGGACTGCTCTACGGATTCGGACATGCCGTATATACCAAGTCAGACCCGAGAGCTGTGGCTCTTAAGAGCATGGCAAAGAAACTTGCTGAGCAGAAGGGTCTTGAAGAGGAATTTGCTCTTTATGATTATCTGGAGAGCAGAGCTTCTGAGTTGTATTTCAGAGCCAAGGGCATAGAAAGAAACATGATGGCTAACGTGGACCTGTATTCTGGGTTTGTATATACCGCACTGGGCATCCCTACAGAGATTTCAACACCTCTGTTTGCCGTTGCCAGAATTTCCGGCTGGTGCGCTCACAGAATGGAAGAACTGTATATGACAAGCAAGATTATGAGACCGGCCTATATAGATGTGTCAGAGCATCACAAATATGTGCCGCTGTCGGAAAGATAGTTTATATTCTATGATAAATTGCATAAAAATATCACAAAAAAGTCTTGCATAAATATAAATAAAAGCTTATAATTATGCAGACGATTAATAAAAAGCACATTATGCGCAGAAAGGAAAGGGAAAATGAAAAAGTTTTTATCAATTTTATTAGCATTAACTTTAATGTTCAGTGTTGCTGCATGCGGTTCATCCGATGACGGAGGAGACGCTGCTCAGGATGACGGAGGAAAAGTATATATCGTAGCTACAGAACCTACATTCCCTCCGTTTGAAACAGTTGACGAAGCAACAGGCGAAATCACAGGATTTGATATCGAACTCATCCAGGCTATCGCTGAAGACCAGGGATTTGA
Organism: Bacillota bacterium; assembly: GCA_030526325.1. Classification (GTDB taxonomy): domain Bacteria; phylum Bacillota; class Clostridia; order Peptostreptococcales; family Anaerovoracaceae; genus RGIG1899. The sequence continues at coordinate 3,430 of JAUNCY010000073.1, read as the reverse complement.
AATCGAAGTTCAGCAGATGGGTTTTGATGCTATCACAGGCGCAGTTCAGACAGGCGTTGCCGATATCGGAGCAAGCGGAATGTCAATCACAGAAGAAAGACTCGAGACAGTTGACTTCTCAGATCCTTACATCGATGCAGGTCTTGCAATCGCTGTAAAAGAAGACAATACAGAAATCAGCGGAGTTGAAGGACTTCAGGACAAAACATGTGCTGTACAGCTCGGAACAACTGGTGCTACAGAAGCTATGAAGCTTTTTGACGAAGGCGTTATCAAAGAAGTAAAAACATTCAACACAGTTGACGTTGTAATGCAGGAACTGATAACAGGAGGAGTTGACTGCGTTATCAATGACAAGCCGGTAACAGAAGCTTATATGAGCAAGATGGAAGGCATAAAAATTGTAGGCGAGCCTCTCGTAAGCGACAGCTACGGATTTGCTGTAATGAAAGGAAACACAGAGCTTCTTGACATGATTAATGCAGGTCTCAAAAACGTAATTGCAAACGGAAAATACGACGAACTGGTTGCAAAATATTTCTAGTTTTACATGGTACAAGTATTTAAGTAGTTAATAATGCGGAAAGGTGCGTAATAAACGTTACGCACCTTTTGCTGAGGAGAAAAGTATTGGATAATTTAATTGTTGTATTGCAAAAAATATTAACCACCGGTATCTTTGCTACGCTGAAGGTAACTGTGGTTGCGTTGTTTTTCGGAGTGCTGATAGGTCTTATAGCCTGTCTCGGAAGAATGTCAAAGCATTTTATTCCGAAGGCTGTAGCTACAGCGTATATAGAAATAATAAGAGGAACTCCTACGCTGGTACAGGCACTGTTTTTTTATTTCGGTGTAAATGCTCTTCTGGTATCTGCTACCGGCGGAGATTTGAGAATGACTCCTCTGTTTGCGGGCATGTTTGTATGCAGCATTAACAGCGGAGCGTACGTGGCGGAAATATTCAGGGCCGGAATCCAGTCGGTTGATCCGGGTCAGATGGAGGCTGCGAGGTCTCTCGGAATGCCTAATAAAATGGCCATGAAGGAGATAATACTTCCGCAGGCGGTAAGGACAATTCTTCCTTCCCTGGGAAATGAATTTATCGTGCTCGTTAAGGAAACCTCAATATTATCTGTTATAGGTGTATCTGAAATCACGAGAATAGGCCAGATTCAGGCATCAATAAATTATAAAACCTTTTCCGCATACCTTGGTGTTGCAATAGTATATTTTGCCCTGACATTTACTTTGTCAAGGCTTGTAAATCTTCTTGAAAGGAGGATGGCTGTAAGTGATTAATGTCAGCAATTTACATAAATCCTTCGGGAAGCTGGAGGTTCTTAAAGGAATCGACGAAGTAATAGAAAAAAACGAAGTGGTATGCGTTATCGGTCCTTCGGGATCGGGCAAGAGTACTTTTCTGAGATGCTTAAATCTTCTGGAAGAGCCTACCTCCGGCGACATACTTATTGACGGAGTTAAAATCAACGATCCTTCACAGGATATAAATGAGATAAGAAAGAAAATGGGGATGGTGTTTCAGAGCTTCAACCTGTTCCCCCATAAGACAACCCTGGAAAATATAACTCTGGCTCCGATTAAGGTGAACAGGATTTCTCAGGCTGAGGCGGAGAAGATAGGCAGAGATCTTCTTGAAAGAGTAGGCTTGTCCGACAAAGCCGACGTATATCCGAGAGCTTTATCGGGCGGTCAGAAGCAGAGGGTGGCAATAGCAAGGGCGCTGGCTATGCAGCCGGAGATAATGCTCTTCGACGAGCCTACTTCAGCACTGGACCCTGAAATGGTAGGTGAGGTTCTCGAAGTAATGAGAGAACTGGCTCATCAGGGAATGACTATGGTGATAGTTACCCATGAAATGGGGTTTGCCAGAGAAGTGGCAGACAGAGTTCTCTTCATGGACGGCGGATATATTGTTGAGCAGGGAACCCCGGCTGAAATTTTTGACAACCCTCAGAACGAGAGAACACAGTCTTTCTTAAGCAAAGTGCTTTAAATGAATATAACGAAGACGAATCAGCCTGATTCGTCTTTTTTTTATGCAGCGCAATAATCCTATTGACAAGGTAGGAATTATGGGTTAATATATCCTATATAAAAGATAGGAATTAAAGCGGGCATTAATATAAATAATAAACATCAGGAGGTAGTACGGTATGAAAATATATGCCGATAATGCAGCGACAACCAAAATGAGCAAAACAGCGATAGATACCATGACAAAGTACATGGCAGAGGTCTATGGAAATCCTTCCAGCCTTCATACGACCGGGCAGATTGCCAGAGAGGTTCTGGAAAAGGCGAGAAATGATGTAGCTGAATGCATAGGAGCGCAGCCTTCGGAGATTTATTTCACCTCAGGAGGAAGCGAAGCCGATAATCAGGCTATCATTTCCGCGGCGGAACGGGGAGCGCGAAGAGGAAAGAAACATATTATTTCCACTAAATTCGAGCACCACGCTGTTCTTCACACTCTGGAAAAACTGCGAAAACAGGGCTATGAGATTACTCTTCTGGACGTATATAAGGAAGGCCTTGTCCGGGTTGAGGATGTAAGGGATGCTATCAGAGATGATACGGCTCTCGTAACTGTAATGTATGTTAACAATGAGATAGGAACAATTCAGCCGGTGAAGGAAATCGGCGCACTGTGCAGAGAAAAAGGGGTTCTTTTTCATACGGATGCTGTTCAGGCGGCTCCACACATTCATATTGATGTAGAAGAACAGAATATAGATATGCTGTCCATATCTGCCCATAAGTTCCACGGGCCTAAGGGAGTAGGAATTCTTTATGCGAAAAAAGGAATTCCCCTTGTAAATGTTATCGAAGGAGGCGCTCAGGAAAAAGGAAAGAGAGCGGGAACGGAAAACCTCCCGGGAATAGTCAGCATGGCTGCCGCATTTAAAGAAGCGGTTCAAAATATTGACAGAAACGGTGAATATGTTGCAAAACTAAGCAGAAAGCTTATTGACGGCCTTAAAAAAATACCCCATTCCGTCCTTAACGGAGACCCGGTTAAACGTCTTCCGGGTACAGTTAATTTCTGCTTTGAAGGCATAGAGGGAGAATCTCTTCTGCTTCTGCTTGATGACAAAGGAATAGCCGCTTCTTCAGGCTCAGCCTGCACTTCGGGCTCACTGGATCCAAGTCACGTGCTGCTTTCACTGGGCCTCCCCCACGAAGTGGCTCACGGTTCTCTCAGACTGTCGATATGCGAGGAAAACACTGAGGAAGAAATAGATTATATTATCAAAGCTGTGAATGATGTTGTAGATTATCTCAGAAACATTTCTCCTGTATGGGAGGATCTGGAAACGGGTAAAAAAGAGCATATAATCTAATTAGAATATGAAATAATTCGGGAGGAAATCAAATGTTATATACAGAAAAAGTAATGGATCATTTTAAG
>JAUNCY010000017.1:14749-31420 GCA_030526325.1 Bacillota bacterium | reverse complement strand
ACTGCAGCTGCTGCTAAGATTGTTCCCATTGCGAAGATGTTGTCTTTTTTCATTACGTTTGCATTCATTTTTTTCCCCTCCGTTTAATTTTGTTTTGTTTTTGTTTTCGTTCTTTCTTCTTGTCTATATATTAACTTCTTTTCCTTTATCAGTAAAACAACTAAACTTCATGCCTAACATGACAAAAATTGATTTGTCAGACAATTTGTTCCCAGGTCCGCAGCCTTTCCCGCCCGGATTCACAGACCGGCAGATAATCTGCTCGCGACTTCAACCGATCACGCCAATAAAAAAAAAGAGGATATGAATTTCATATCCTCTGACATGTTATCCCATTATGCACCTGAACCCCGAAATTACGGAACTTTGCCCCGCTGCCGAACCGGCAATGCCGGATTCCTTTATTTCCGCCGTTTTGAATCCTAATACTCAGGCTCTCCGACGACGCAGTTTGTACATGATGTATTATCTTTTTAATATTTTACAGCTGTCTGTTCTTTTTATATATAAGCCTGAGCCCGTCGAGAGTCAGTTCTCTCTCAATATGGTCAATACACGGAGTGCTGTCGCTTATAAGACTTGCCATTCCCCCGGTTGCGATAACCGTCACCTTATCCTCACCGTCAGGAGAAAGCTCCTTCTTCATACGGTTTACAACATACTCAACCAGACCCACGTGTCCGTATACAAGTCCGGCCTGTATACTTTCTATGGTATTTTTGCAAATCACCTTGCCGGGCTCCTCTATTTCTACCTTCGGAAGCTTTGCAGTCTTTTCTACCAGGGCTTCACTGGATATTTTGAGTCCGGGTGCAATAGTGCCGCCAAGATACTCACCTTTTTTGTTTATTGCGCAAAAGGTTGTCGCCGTACCCAGGTCCACAACAATAAGCGGCCCGCCGTACTTGTGAAAAGCAGCAACTGCATTTACTATTCGGTCTGCACCGATCTGTTTCGGGTTATCATATTTGATTACCATTCCGGTCTTTACTCCCGGGCCCACAACGATTGCCTTTCTGTTGAAATACTTTCTTGAAAGGTGCTGGAGCGTGTAAAGTACCGGCGGTACTACAGTGGAAATTATAACATCCGTAACGGATTTCATGTCTATTCCATCATACTCAAAAAGCTGATGAATGAGCATTCCGTATTCGTCTACCGACTTATTCTTATCTGTTTTCATTCGCCATGATCTGATAAGTTTTTCTCCGTCAAATACTCCGATTACGATGTTAGTGTTTCCCACATCGAAAGCTAATAACATTTTAATCCTCCTGCTTCGTATCCATGGATTTTTCGGCTTCATCGGTTTCCGGTACCTGTATACGGTCCCCGGTTCCTTCTGCCCTGCCGCGATTTAATGCGGCGCCGGCATCTGCGGAAGCACTGTATTTTCCTGTTGCGGGATCAACCTGTCCCATGAGAATTTTTCTCTCCGTTAAACGTTCTCTCTCCGCTTCCAGACTGGCCTTCGCTCTTTCCGCCTGCTGTTTTACACGTTTATATTCATACTCTTCTTTAAGAGTATCAACGCTCTCTCCATTAAACAGTCTTTCAAACTGTTCCGCATCAAGGGTTTCAAGTTCAAGAAGTCCCGCTGCTATCACGTGAAGCTTGTCAATATTTGCCTTGAGAAGCTCCGTAGTTTTCGCGTATGCCGCTTCTATTATCCTTCTGATTTCGTGGTCTATCTCGCTGGTAACAGCCTCTGAAATATTTTTCTTTGTAGAGAAATCTCTTCCGAGAAATACCTCATCTTCAGAACTGTAGTTAACCGGACCGATTCTGTCACTCATTCCGTATCGGGTAACCATATTTCTGGCTATATTAGTAGCTCTCTCTATATCGTTGCTGGCACCCGTGCTTATATCATCCAGCACAAGCTGTTCCGCAACTCTTCCTCCCAGAAGGTGAATAATCTGGTTGAACATTTCACCTCTCGTAATATAACTCTTGTCCTCTTCCGGCAGAGTCATGGTAAATCCCCCTGCTCTTCCTCTAGGAATTATTGTTACCTGATGCACCTTGTCCGTATCCGGCATGAGTGTTGCAACAACAGCATGACCCGCTTCATGATATGCAGTAAGACGTCTTTCCTTTTCGCTGATAATTCTGCTCTTTTTTTCCGGGCCCGCAATTACCTTTGTTATTGCAGTTTCTATGGTGTCCATATCTATCTTATGCATGTTGTATCTTGCAGTAAGTATAGCTGCCTCGTTGAGCATGTTTTCGATATCCGCAGGTGTAAATCCCGGTGTCCTCTTTGCAAGAATTCCGACGTTTACATCATCCGCAAGCGGCTTGTTCTTTGAGTGAACGGCAATTATCTCTTCTCTTCCTTTTAAATCAGGAATGTCTATTACAACCTGTCTGTCAAATCTTCCCGGTCTGAGCAGCGCCGGATCCAGTACATCCGGTCTGTTGGTTGCAGCGATTACAATTATTCCCTCGTTTTCGCCGAAACCGTCCATTTCTACCAGCAGCTGGTTGAGAGTCTGCTCTCTTTCGTCATGTCCGCCACCGAGACCTGCCCCTCTTTTTCTGCCCACTGCATCGATTTCGTCAATAAACACAATGCACGGATGGTTTTTCTTTGCTTCCGCAAACATATCCCTTACTCGGGATGCGCCTACGCCCACAAACATTTCAACGAAGTCCGAGCCGCTTATGCTGTAGAACGGCACTCCCGCTTCGCCCGCGGTAGCCTTGGAAATATATGTTTTTCCTGTTCCCGGAGGGCCTACCAGAAGAACACCTTTAGGGATTCTTGCCCCGAGATCTATATATTTCTTCGGATTTCTAAGGAAATCCACAATTTCGGCAAGTTCTTCCTTTTCCTCTTCGAGTCCGGCAATATCTTTGAATGTAACCTTTTTCAGATCGTCGTCCTTATGAAGGGTCGCCCTGGTCTTTCCGAAGCCCATAACCTTTCCGCCTCCGCCCTGAGCATGGTTCATAAAGAAGAACCAAACTCCAAGGAAAACAATCAGTATCAGGAATGTCGGCAGCATGGACATGAACCAGGATGTGGTTTTAGGCTTATCAGAGGTAACTTCTATGAGCCCCTCGTCCACCTGAGGCAGAATATATTTGCTGAACACAACGTTCGCCTCCATTTCAGTGGATGCATAGGACACAATGCTTTCCCCAGAATCCCGCAGAGTTCCCGTGAACACCGTATTATCCATGTGTATGTTCAATACATTCTGGTCTGAAATCTCCTCAATCAGATCAGAAAACGGAATTTCTCTGATTTCCTCTTCAGGCTCGTCATAGTAGAAGAATACCGTCAAAAGAATAATCAGAAATATTACAAAATAAAGGCCTATACCTCTTATTGCTTTTTTATTCACCTTTATCCTCCTTAAATATGAAGTTTAATCAAAATATTTTATCACATACACTAATTCATTTCAACGTTTATCTTCGCCGCCAGAATTCTCCGGGTGTTATCATCCGGCAGGAATTTTTCGTTAATCTCATACCCGTAAATCCACAGCACAGCGCTGCCTGCACACAGCAGAGGCAGGGAATCCCGCAAATCCCGGTCAATTTTCCTGTCAATAAAATATTCTTTAAGTTTTTTCGTACCTTTAAATCCTTTAGGAGAAATAACATCTCCTGCCTGTCTTGTTCTCAAAACCGGTTCCGAAACGGCAATTACTTTGTCATAATCGAATATCTGAAAAGCTTTGTCTCTGCGGTCAGGATTCAGCTTTTTATACCACGACAGCAGAGGCTCCGAATCTATTATCGATAATTCCGCCTCATAATCCACACTGCCCGTGAACTGCGCTTTTTCAAAGAAAATGTTTTCGTATCGGAACTTCATAACGTACCCGTGAGGAAACTCAATATTCGCAGTAGTCTTTCCCGAAGCGAAAAGCTCCTCTGCTTTTTCCAGGTGCACAGATCCTATATCATTTTTCAGACCCATTTCCCCAAAGCATTTCACTATAACTCTTTTTCTCACTGCAGGATGCAGATTTCTCAGCACATCGGCAGGCATTTTACCTCTGCCGTTTTCCTGTTTAAAATTCTTCAGCGCATCATTTACGAAGCCTGAAATGAAATCCTTGTCTTCTTTTGCAATCTGAGAAAGGGAAGCCAGAGAATTCACAATATCACAGTTCATTTCTTCATTTATATATGGTATAAGTTTCAGTCTCACTACGTTTCTCGTGTATATCGGTTCGAGATTTGTAAGATCAGTTCTGGGTTCCAGAGCCTCCTCCCTGCAGTATTCCTCTATTTCATTCCTGTCGCAGTCCAGCAGAGGTCGGATTATATCCTCGTCTCTTCTGTATTCTATACCGCACAGACCTTCGGTGCCGGTTCCCCTGACCATTCTCATCAGAAGTGTTTCAGCCTGATCCTGCCTGTTGTGGGCAACGGCTATCTTTGCTCCGCCCAGTTTTTCAGCCACTTCACGGAAGGATTCGTATCTGACTTTTCTTCCGGCATCCTCAGAACTGACCTTTAGTTCTGCAGCCAGCTTTTCCACATCAAATCTGTACGCAAAAAAAAGGATGCCTCTTTCTCTGCAGAAATCTTCAGAAAATTTCTCGTCTCTGAATGCATCCTCTCCCCGATACATATGGTTAATATGTACAGCTGCTATTTTGTTTATTCCGAAAAAGTCCTTTAAAGTATAAAGACTGTGGAGCAGGCAGGTGGAATCCGGACCTCCCGAAAACCCAACCACCAGATTGTCGCCCTTTTCGATAAGCTCGTATTTTTCAACCGTATTCTTTATTTTTTCAATAATTCTGTTCATATGCTTCAGACCTCTCTGTGTCTAATTATACGAACAGACTATATAATAATCAAATAAATTTTTTGTGAACGGCCTTTACGAAACTGTAAAAGCCAGAATGGACATATCATCCTTTTCTCCGTCTCCGTATCTTTCAATAGCTCTGCTGAGCAGCAGATCGGCAACAGTCTGAGGATCAGTGGATTTTATCTCCATCAGAGACTCCTCAATCCAGCTGTTTTCCGACTTCTCGCAGTCACCGCTTCCCGATTTTGAACCGGCTTCGGATATACCGTCGGAAACCATAATTACCATATCCGAAGGTCTTAATCTTCTGACAACGTTTTCTGCCCTGGCTTTTTCCACTATTCCCATAGGCAGACTCCTTCGTTTTATTGTTTCTACCATACCTTCTCTTTTTATAAATGCATCTGCCGAGCCCGCCTTATAGAAATTCACCGTTCCGGTCTTCATGCTGAGCGTAGCCGCATCCACCGTAGCGAATATTTCTTCTTCGGATTTCATCACCAGAATTGCATTCAGAGCACTTAAGGCAACCTCCGGCTCGTATCCGGCTTTAAGAAACTGATACAGAGTATTTACAGTCAGCATACTTTCTCCCGCAGCCCGTTTTCCGCTTCCCATTCCGTCACTCAGCAGAAATACGTAATTATTCTCATTGAGCTTTGTTCCGGCACAGCTGTCACCGCACACCAGTCCGTCTTTAGCGTATTTTGATATGCCTATTCTGACATTTTCAAGAGTATTTCCTCCGAAGCCCGTGCTTCTTGTTCCTATAGCCCTCAGCGCTTTGGCAAACACTTCTGCGCTGCCCTCAAACTGAGCCGCTAAAGCCTCCCTGCCGGACTCCATTTTCTTCATACATTTATACTCGGATTCCATCTGGCTCCATATACTTTTCGTATATATTTTCATTGCCTCACTGTTTTCACACAGAAAGCCGTTCTTTCGGTCAGCAGAGGCCATCTGCTCCTCGTCCCCCTTTTCAGCAAAGGAAAGCAGACTTCTTATGTACTGCTCAGTTCTTCCAGAATAAATATCCCAGCAGTTCTTTCGTGTTGAGCATTTGCTGCAGACCTCATCATTCAGGAGTCTGAACAGAGCCTTCAGTTCGTCGGTCTCCACCACATTTTTCTTGCAGATGCTTCGGCTGTACACATGATACAGATTTTCGAAGGCATTTCTTCCTTCAGTCAATATCTGCCGGGTTCTGTCTATATCTGTTGTCCTCCCCTCTTCCCACACCACAAGAGCCTTGCACATAAGATATGTACTCAGCAGAATTATCATTGCAAGGGCAAAAAAAGCAATACTCTTTGGAGAGAAAACGCCGAAAACGGCAGCCCCCCCAACAAGAAAAGCTGCCGCCGTATAAAATATTATTCTATAATCGATTTTCGAGACAGACTTTTCCTTTTTTGACACTTTACCGGTTTTTAATAAATCTTTGACAGCATTTTCCATAGCTACCTCCATACATTTTTGTTTGAAGTATATCAAAGGTTTGTCCGGTAAAATGTCGATATAAGGGTTCTGTTCACAATAATTTAACGACAGTTTATGCGCTAAATCCCGAAAAATCGTCTCGCATTTTCATTTGTAGCCTTCACCACCGTATCGAAATCACAGCCCTTAATTTCCGCTATTTTCTGAGCTGTGTATTTTACATAGGAAGGCTCATTTCTTTTGCCCCTGAAAGGCTCAGGAGTAAGATACGGTGCATCCGTTTCTATCATGAGATATTCCAAAGGAATGCTCTCCACTACCTCCCTCTGTTTGCGGTTGTTTTTGAAGGTAACAGTTCCCGGAATGGAAAGCATCGCACCCAGCTTCACATACTGTTTCGCCATTTCAGCACTTCCGGAATAACAGTGCAGCAGCACGCCGTTGGGAAACGCGTCCTCTTCCTTAAGAATCTGCATAGTCTCTTCATGAGCATCTCTGTCATGGATTATAACAGGTTTTTTTATTTCCTTAGCCAGCCTGATCTGCTTTCTGAACCATTCTCTCTGCTCATCTCTGGGAGAATGATCGTAATAGAAATCAAGACCTATTTCTCCTATTGCCATAACCTTGGGCTTTCGGGCAAGGTTTTTGAACATCAGCAGAGTCATATCATCCATCCCTTTTACATCATGGGGATGACAGCCCACAGCAGCATAGCACCAGTCGTACTTCTGAGCCTGATTTACTGCCAAAAGAGAGCTTTCAAGGTCAAAGCCCACGTTCATCACGTACTCAAGACCCTCCGCCTCTATTCTTCCGCAGATTTCGTCTATGTCTTCAAGAATCCATTCATTGTTCAAATGAGTATGGGAATCAAACAGTCCTGCCATTTTAATACCGCCTCTATTTTCTATTTTACAATGCAGCCGTCTTCTGCATCTGTTATAACAAATTTCAGAGAGCCGTCTGCGTCATCCGCAAAGAGAATCATACCCTGAGACAGTTCCCCTCTGAGCTTCACCGGCTTAAGGTTTGTGACTACGATAACAGTTTTGCCTGTCATATCTTCCGGAGTATAGTGGGCAGCAACGCCGGATACTATCTGCCTTACTTCTTCACCTATTTTAACCTGCGAGACTAAGAGTTTGTCAGCCTTCGGATGCTTTTTGCATTCCAATATCTTTCCGGTCTTAAGCTCTGCCCTGGCAAAATCGTCTATGGTTATTTCTGGCTTAGAAACTTCCTTTGCTTCCGCTTTATCAGCTTTCTTTTCTTCTTTTTTATCCTCTTTAGGTCCGTTTCCGGTGCCGTCCATGCTCATAAGCACTGCCAGTTCCTTTTCTATATCTATTCTCGGGAACAAAGGCGCACCCTTTTCAACCTTGGCTCCAACCTTTGTAATTCCGAATTTGAAGGTGTCTTCCCAGGATGTTCCTTCACCCTCGGCAATGCCCAGCTGTCTCCAGATTTCTTTTGATGTATGGTGCATAAACGGAAGAATCAGCACTGAAATAATTCTGATGGCTTCTGCCAGATTGTACATTACCGTATCGAGTCTTCCCTTGTCCGCTTCGCTCTTTGCAAGAATCCACGGAGTTGTTTCATCTATATATTTGTTTGTTCTTCTTACTATTGCCCAGATTTCATCCAGCGCTGCGCTGAAATTCATCTTGTCCATGTATGCTTCAACCTTTGCTGCAGCTCCTGTAGCAACAGCAATGAGATCTTCATCGAAATCCCCCGGCACATTGTGTTCCGGAATTATTCCGCCGTCGTATTTCTCAATCATGGAAACAGTCCTGCTTACCAGATTTCCCAGATCGTTTGCAAGATCGGAATTAAGGCGGTTGAGCAGTACTTCATTTGTAAATACTCCGTCATTTCCGAAGGAATATTCTCTAAGAAGGAAATATTTGAGAGCGTCAACCCCGTATTTTTCAATAAGAACAACAGGATCAACAACGTTTCCTCTGGATTTTGACATCTTTCCTCCCTCCAGAAGAATCCATCCGTGACCGAATACCTTCTTAGGAAGAGGCAGCTCTGCAGACATGAGCATAGCAGGCCAGATAATTGTATGGAATCTGACGATTTCCTTTCCTACGAGATGAATGTCACATGGCCAGTATTTTTCATATTTTTCCGGCTCATCCGGATATCCGAGAGCGGTGATGTAGTTTGAAAGAGCATCAAGCCATACGTAAATTACGTGTTTTTCGTCAATAGGTACAGGAATACCCCAGTCAAATGTGGATCTTGAAATGCATAGATCTTCAAGCCCCTGTTTGATGAAGTTGACCATCTCGTTTCTTCTTGACTCAGGTTCAAGGAATTCGGGATTTTTTTCGAATAATTCCAGAAGTCTGTCCTGATATTTGGAAAGTCTGAAGAAATACGCTTCCTCCTTCATCTTCTCAACAGGTCTTCCGCAGTCCGGACATTTTCCGTCTACCAGCTGGGTCTCTGTCCAGAAGGACTCGCACGGAGTGCAATAAAGGCCTTCGTAAGAGCTTTTATATATATCGCCCTTTTCGTACAGCTTCATGAAAAGCTTCTGTACTCTCTTTATATGTCTTTCCTCTGTTGTTCTGATAAAATCGTCGTATGATATTTCCATTGTTGCCCAGAGTTTTTTTACTCCGTCAACAATCTTGTCAATATATTCGATTGGCTTCATATTGTTCTGCTGCGCAATTCTCTGAAGCTTCTGTCCGTGTTCGTCCGTTCCGGTCAGGAACATTACATCATATCCCTGAAGTCTCTTGAATCTTGCCATAGCATCTGCGGCAACAGTGCAGTAAGTATGACCGATATGCAGATTTGAACTTGGATAATAAATCGGTGTTGAAATGTAAAATGTCTTTTTTTCCATGTTTTTCCTCCTTCGCAAGAGAGGCGAATGGAACCCTCTCCGAATCATAATAGGTAATTATACCATAAACCGGCATCAATATACAAGATGCCGAAATTTCACGGAAATGCCTTGATTTTTTTGGATTTTTTCCCTTTACTTAATATATCTCCAGGTATAAAATCGAGGTAGAAGCCGGAAAATACGAAAAAATACAAATACACATTTCAGGCTTCTTAATATAAATCAGGACAGGAGGGATATGTTTGAAAACAGTTGCAGTTCTCGGAACCTTTGATACAAAAGGTGCAGAGTATGCTTATTTAAAAGAACTTCTTGAGGAGCTTGGAGTAAAGACTCTGACAATTCATGCCGGAGTTTTCGATCCGCTTTTTACTCCGGATGTTTCCAACGCGGAAGTTGCCGCAGCTGCAGGCGCAGATATAAAAGAAATCTCTGCAAAAAAAGACAGAGCTTTAGCTACAGAGGTTCTCTCAAAAGGCACAGAAGCGCTGATTCCGGCGCTTTATAAAGAAGGAAAGTTTGACGGTATTATTTCACTTGGCGGTTCAGGCGGCACAGCACTGGCAACTCCGGCAATGAGAGCTCTGCCCGTAGGGGTTCCAAAGGTAATGGTTTCAACCATGGCCTCCGGAAATACATCCCAGTACGTAGGAACAAGTGATATTGTTATGATTCCGTCCGTTGTTGACGTTGCGGGACTCAACACAATTTCAACTAAAATATTCGGAAATGCCGCTGCTGCAATAGCAGGTATGGTTAAAAACGAAAACAAAAAAGAAGGTTCAAATAAGCCTCTGGTAGCAGCAACCATGTTCGGCGTAACAACACCGTGTGTCAACTTCGCTCAGGCTTATCTTGAAGCAAGAGGATATGAGGTGCTTGTTTTCCACGCAACAGGTGCCGGCGGAAAATCCATGGAAGCCCTCATCGACGGCGGATTCATCAAAGGAGTTCTCGACCTTACTACAACAGAATGGTGTGACGAACTGGTAGGCGGAGTGCTTTCCGCAGGTCCTACAAGACTTGATGCGGCAGGAAAAGCAGGAATACCTCAGGTAGTATCCGTAGGAGCTCTCGATATGGTTAACTTCGGACCGTACGATACTGTTCCCGCACAGTTTGCAGGAAGAAACCTTTATAAACACAATCCAACAGTTACTCTCATGAGAACCACCGTGGATGAAAACAGACAGCTGGGTGAAATTATAGCAGAAAAGCTCAACAAAGCATCCGGCAAAACAGCCCTGTTCCTCCCGCTCAAGGGAGTTTCCATGATAGACGCAGAAGGACAGCCTTTCTACGGTCCGGAAGAAGACAAAATGCTCTTCGGAACACTTAAAGACAGGATTGACCCGGGCAAAGTTGAAGTTGTGGAAATGGATAACCTTATCAACGACCAGGTATTTGCGGAAGCAGCCGCACAGAAACTCATCGACATGATGGAAGGCAAGTAATACATTAAACCGGGATCCGGATTTATCTAAATTATCAAAGGAGGATATATCATGTTAAAAGCAACCAGAAAAGAAATAATGGAAAAATTCAGAAAGGAAGTTGCTGAAGGAAAAATTCTTGTAGGCGTTGGCGCCGGCACAGGCATCACCGCGAAGAGCAGTGAAGCAGGCGGAGCTGATATGCTTATCATCTATAACTCGGGAAGATATCGTATGGCAGGAAGAGGTTCTCTGGCAGGACTCCTTTCATACGGCGATGCAAACCAGATTGTAGTCGATATGGGTGCTGAAGTTCTTCCAATCGTTAAACACACTCCTGTTCTCGCCGGAGTATGCGGCACAGACCCGTTCAGAGTAATGGACGTATTCCTCCAGCAGTTAAAAGACCAGGGCTTCAACGGGGTTCAGAACTTCCCTACAGTAGGCCTTATCGACGGCGTATTCAGACAGAATCTTGAAGAAACAGACATGGGCTACGGTCTCGAAGTTGAAATGATCAGAAAAGCTCACGAACTCGACATGCTCACCTGCCCTTACGTTTTCGATCCTGATCAGGCAAAAGCAATGGCCGAAGCAGGAGCTGATATCCTCGTTGCTCATATGGGTCTTACAACAAAGGGAACAATCGGGGCAAAAACAGCGCTCACTCTTGATGACTGCGTAGAAAAAATCAAAGCTATCATCAAAGCGGGTAAAGAAGTAAATCCTGATGTTATGGTAATCTGCCACGGCGGTCCGATTGCCGAACCTGAAGATGCGGCTTACGTAATAGGCAAGATCCCTGAAATCGACGGTTTCTTCGGTGCTTCCAGCATCGAAAGATTTGCGGCAGAAAGAGGTATCAAGGCTCAGGCTGCAGCATTTAAGGCAATCTCAAAATAACAGGCATAATTAAGCGGCATTTAATTATTCATTTGTATTAATTGAAAGGAGTACTGATATGGCTGAGAAATTTTTACACATTGTAACACCTGATGATGTTGAAACTCAAATTCTTTCCTGGGGCAGCTTCCAGTGGCTGAATGAACCGAGAGTTACAGGCACAAACAACATGGCTGTAGGTATCGGCAGAATAGCTCCGGGTCAGGGACACACAAGACACAACCATGTCGGCAGCGAAGAATTTATCTACTTTATGGAAGGCACAGCCGAACAGACTATAGAAACAGAAGAAAACGGTCTGGAGAAAGCAGTAATGAAACCTGGTGATCTCGTTTCAATTCCGGATTCTGCTTATCACTCCACAATGAACATAGGAGATACCGACCTGGTGTTCCTTGCCTGTTATCTCCATGCAGGTCCTGAAGCAGGACTCAGAGCGGAAGCCGAAATCATTCCGCCGAAAAATGCCAAATAATCCTGTTAAATTAATAGCTTAATAAATAAGGGAGACCGCTAAAGCAGTCTCCCTTTATTTTTCACTGTATATTACCGATATAAAACAGGCCTCAGGTCGGTTTTCTATTCTACAGGCTCAAAATCTGCCGCACCGTGCTTGCAGAGCGGGCATTCTATATCATCAGGAAGTACATCTCCTTCGTATATCCATCCGCAAATCTTGCATGCGAAGCCTTTCTTTCCTTCTGCAGCCGGCTTTGGTTTAACGTGATTCTGATAATATGTATATGTCATTGTTTCAACATCTGTAATTACTCTTGACTCCTCAAGTGTACATATAAACATTCCGTGGGTGTCGATGTCAACATACTGTTCAACCTTAAGTGACATAAACGAGTTAATATATTTTGAAAGGAAGATGAGACCGTTGTCTGAACGGAGCGGTTCAACTCCCGCAAATTTGTTCACATTTCTTCCGCTCTGGAATCCGAAATGCTCGAATACGCTGAAAGGCGCATCTGTGGACAGGCAGTTGATGTTCATTACTCCTGTCTTCTTGATGATGTCATGAGAGTAATTATTCTTATTGATGGTCACAGCTATTCTGTTAGGTGTATTTGTAACCTGTTTTACGGAATTAATGATAGCTCCGTTGTCTTTCGCACCGTCTCTTGATGTTACAACATAAAGTCCGCAGCCTATATTAAAGAGAGCTGCCAGATCCTGTTTGTTTGCCGTTTCATTGGACTGCGCAATATAGTCCCTGCATAATTCTTCGGAAAGTGCCTCGATTTCTGCAATATTATCATCATTCACAGCTGATTTAATATGAACTGTTGTTTTTGTAAATGTAAGGTCCTTACATTCTTCCAGCATTCCTTTCATAACCTTAGCTGCAAGCGGAGCCCATGAACCGTTTTCGATTAATGCCACTGTTCTGTTTCTGAAGTTTCTTTCTGTAAGATGCTGTATGAATTCTCTCATGAACGGGAAGATATCAGCATTGTATGTGGTTGTGGCAAGAACGATTTTTCCGTAGCGGAAAGCATCCTCAACAGCCTCAGCCATGTCGCAGCGTGCCAGGTCATTTACAACAACCTTAGGGCAGCCTTTTTCCTTTAATTTTTCTGCCAGGAGTTCAACAGCTTCCTTTGTATGTCCGTAAACTGAGGTATAGGCAATCATTATGCCTTCGCTTTCAACTCCATAGCTTGACCATGTTTTATAAAGATCTATGTAATATCCGAGGTTTTCCTTTAAAACAGGTCCGTGCAGAGGACAGATAATCTCAATATCCAGTCCTGCAGCCTTTTTAAGCAGATTCTGAACCTGCTGTCCGTATTTTCCTACGATGCCTACATAGTAACGTCTTGCTTCGCATGCCCAGTCTTCTTCGACATCGAGGGCTCCGAATTTTCCGAATCCGTCTGCAGAGAAAAGCACCTTGTCAGTTGAATCGTATGTCACTATAACTTCCGGCCAGTGAACCATTGGAGCTCCCACAAAATTAAGGACATGCTTTCCAAGATTCAGGGAATCTCCCTCTTTTACTACTATTCTTCTGTCAGCATAATCCTTTCCGAAGAAATTCTCCATCATTGCAAATGCCTTTGCTGATGAAACAACTTTAGCCTCCGGATAAACACTGAGGAACTTATCGATATTTGCGGAATGATCCGGCTCCATATGCTGAACAATCAGGTAATCAGGTTTTCTGCCTGCAAGTGCTTTTTCCAGGTTTACGAGCCATTCAGCTGTGAAATTCTTATCGACTGTATCCATTACAGCAATCTTGTCGTCGATAACAGCATAGGAATTATATGCCATGCCGTTTGGAACAACATACTGACCTTCGAACAGATCGATTTTGTGATCGTTGACTCCGATGTACTTAATGTCGTTTGTAATCATAATTTCTTTCTCTCCTTACTTTTTCCGCGCCGCTGCGGATTACTTCCATACATCTCGATATGCTTATTTTACAAATATAATAATACAAAAAAATACCCTGTACAAGTAACGAATGTTAAATAATAAACAATTTTCAAAAAACTTCTTATTAAAAAACTGCCGGGATGCCGGCAGCTATAGTGCATGATATATTCTGTTTTTTTGCCGGATACTAGAATACAAATAAATCCAGCATTCCTCCCAGAACGGAAACAACTGCCAGTATCTTAGCCAGAACAAAAGCCTTTTCACTTCTGCTGCAAAGGGCAATTACTACTGCTGCTGCTGCGGGAAGGCCCAGTCCCCAGGCAATCAGCTGCTCTCCTATAAAATTCTCCGGAAGACTGTCAGCATTCATCCATGCTATTATCATTCCGTATACCGCCATAATATAAAATATAATCTTCTGTGCTTTTGCGTTTTTTACAAGGAATAATGTAAACGCTCCTATTATGCCCATTACGCTCATTCCCGCAAACAATACTAAAAGTGCTCCTAAAGGTGTCATCTCAATACCTCCCTTTCTTTTTCTTTAATGTGATTAAGTTTTTCTATACCCAGATAATAAATCGGAATTATAAAGAAAAAGTTTATATAATTCTAAAGAATTCTTAAGATGAGAAGTTATTCTTCCCATTGAATTTTCTTTAACGAAATAATAATTCTGAACACATTCCCTTCAGTCTTAACTTCTGCTTTTCCGTCATAATTCGCAGCTATTCCTTCGATGCTTTTTATTCCTATTCCTCTGCTCTCCGTACCCTCAGGAGGGATAATCGCAGTATTTGTCTGCTCAATAATAAGAAAGCCTTCATCTTTATAAACTTTTGCTTTTATTTCTTTTTCTCTGTCCGCATATTTTTCTATATTCGATGACAGATTGTCAAAAATTCTTATGAATTCCTGTATGTCAAATTCACCCGAAAAATCCGGACAGCTCATCTCATACGAGGTATTCGGAAATTCTTCCTCCAGGGATTCTGCCCATTCCTCCAAAAGCTGATTCATAAAAAGTTTCCCGTTTTCTATCCTTTCCGGGCTTCTCCCGCTGCTGTCCAGCAGCCTGTCGGTAAGGCTTTTTATCTGCTGCGATTTCTTCTGTACCAAATCCAGGTATGAACTTATTTCCTCTCTGTCAGGATTCTGTTTCTCCGAAATATATTCTGTATATGACATTATTCCCGTCAGCGGAGTTCTGATGTCATGAGACAGGCTTCTTATCAAAAGCTCCCTGTCGTTGCGAAGTTTTTCTTCCCTGCGTTTCAGTTCTCTTTCAGTTTTGGAAAGATAGTTGATTTTCTCTGCAAGCTCCGTCAGTTCATTGTTCCATTCAAGAGGCACTTCCAGATCCATTCCGTTCTCCTGCAGTCCTTCTACTCCTTTTATTATCTTTCCCAGATAGCTTAGCCGCTGACCCGTAAGTACCAGAAACAGCACAATAAAGATAATCACCGAAGCTGTTAGGCTCAAACTGGATATCCATGTTTCCATAATTCCCTGCTGAATTTCGTCCGGAACAATACCTCTGTCAGAGTAGTATGTAAATACAATAGATGCCGCGGTCAGATTAAACAGTTTGAAGAAAAACAGTCCGATTACAGCAGAGCCCCCGAGTATTCCCAGAATTTCCGAGGAAAGCTTGTTTCTTTTCTTTTTTCTGATTTCAGTCGACATAATAACCCTTTCCCCATGCGGTTTTAATGTATTCGGGATTTCTGGAGCTGTCTCCGAGTTTTTTTCTGAGATTTCGGATATGAACCATTATTGTGCTGTCTCCCACAGCGTCTTCTTCCCATATGCTTTGATATATATTTTCCAGAGAAAATATCTTTTTTCTGTGTACAGCCAGGAGCTGCAGTATCTTATATTCCGTATAGGTCAATTTAATGATTTCTCCGTTTTTTATTACTGACTGACTGTCCCGGTCTATGATGATATCCCTGAGCATTATTCTTTTGTCGTCATTTTCCGGGCTGCTGCCGCCGTCTCTTCTGCTTCTTCTCAATACAGCCTTAACTCTCATCAGAACTTCCATATTAGAAAAAGGCTTGACTATATAATCATCCGCTCCCACGGAAAAACCCATTACCTTATCCGATTCTCCCGAGTAGGCCGTCAAAAAAATCACCGGTGCGTCGTATTTTTTTCTCAGTTCCGCAGCCGCTGCAAAGCCTGATATCCCGGGCATATTAACATCCAGTATGAACATGTCTGTACTCTCCGAAGCAGCTTCCAGCACTTCCTCCCCGCTGCCGGCAGTGACTACGCAATAGCCTTCCCCTGTAAGAAGAAGTTCCAGTATATCTCTTATTTCTTTCTCATCATCTGCTACAAGTATGCACGGCGTATTATTGTTCATTTTCTTCCCCTTTTCAATACTTTTCTATATTATACATAAGCCCTGCCCGAATCGCCATATATAATCTCTCCAAAAAATAAAAGAGGGAATCCCTCCCATGACTTCTTCTCGTCATAATCCGGGGGACACCCTCCTTAAATTTACGTTTTATTCCTCTGTCTGTGTATGCCAGTCTGCATTTTTAGCTACAACTGTAACACCGGTTTCATTAACTTTGACAAAGCCGCCTTCGCATTTTGCAACTTTCATACCCTCGTCGGCGGTTCTGATTTTCAGAAGACCTTTCCCGATAATTGCATTTGTATAGATATGGTCATAAAGATAAGCTTCGTCACCTACAACGGTTCTTACAACTACCATATCAGCTTCGCCGTCAAATAATCTCTTTTCCGGAGTAACTACCTCGAGATGAAATGGTTGTGCCATTTTATCACCTCCTATTAGTTCTGGTTAGCCTGTGCAACTACATCTT
>JAUNCY010000017.1:0-14726 GCA_030526325.1 Bacillota bacterium | reverse complement strand
ATTTCCTTGAAGCCTCTTACTGTGTCTTCAATAGGAACGTACTTACCGGACATGCCTGTAAACTGTTCAGCTACATGGAACGGCTGTGACAGGAATCTCTGTACTTTTCTTGCACGAGCTACAACGATCTTATCTTCGTCACCCAGTTCGTCCATACCGAGGATAGCAATGATATCCTGAAGTTCATTGTATCTCTGAAGGATTTCCTGTACTCTACGAGCTACAGTATAGTGTTCTTCGCCCAGGATCTGTGGGTCCATGATTCTTGATGATGAATCAAGAGGGTCTACAGCAGGGTAAATACCAAGC
This sequence comes from Bacillota bacterium, assembly GCA_030526325.1. Classification (GTDB taxonomy): domain Bacteria; phylum Bacillota; class Clostridia; order Peptostreptococcales; family Anaerovoracaceae; genus RGIG1899. The sequence goes on along the minus strand of JAUNCY010000017.1, from coordinate 14,417 downwards.
TCTGTGATAGCTCTGGATAATACAACTCTCGCATCCAGATGAGCGAATGTTGTAGCCGGAGCAGGGTCTGTCAGGTCGTCCGCAGGTACGTAAATAGCCTGTACGGATGTGATTGAACCCTTCTTTGTTGATGTGATTCTTTCCTGAAGTTCACCCATTTCTGTTGCCAGTGTAGGCTGATAACCTACGGCTGAAGGCATACGTCCGAGCAGAGCGGATACTTCTGAACCGGCCTGTGTGAATCTGAAAATGTTGTCGATGAAGAGCAGTACGTCCTGACCCTTAACATCTCTGAAGTATTCAGCCATTGTAAGACCTGAAAGAGCTACTCTCATACGAGCTCCTGGAGGTTCGTTCATCTGTCCGAATACCATAGCTGTTTTGCCGATAACTCCGGATTCTGTCATTTCATAGTAAAGGTCATTACCTTCACGAGTTCTTTCGCCTACACCTGCGAATACGGAAATACCGCCGTGCTGTGTAGCGATGTTGTTGATAAGTTCCTGAATAAGTACAGTTTTACCTACGCCGGCACCGCCGAACAGACCTACTTTACCACCCTTTGTGAATGGAGCCATCAGGTCTACAACCTTGATACCTGTTTCGAAAATCTGTGCTGTTGTATCCTGTTCTTCAAATGAAGGAGCCTTTCTGTGAATAGGAGCTCTTTCCTTTGCATTTACAGGCCCCTGGTTATCTATTGTTTCTCCGAGAAGGTTAAATAATCTTCCCAGTGTTTCTTCACCTACAGGTACTGTGATAGGACCACCTGTATCTATTGCTTCTGTTCCTCTTTCGAGGCCGTCTGTTGAAGACATTGCTATACATCTTACGATGTCATCGCCTAAATGCTGTGCAACTTCAGCGATAACTTTATTGTCACCGAGTTTAATCTCGATAGCATTTCTCAGTGCCGGCATATTATCCGCTTCAAATCTGATATCAAGAACCGGACCGATAATCTGAGTTACTATGCCTTTTCTCTGTTCCAAGCACTCCACGTCCTTTCTTAAATTTTATTGTAACGCATCAGCACCGCTGACAATTTCAGTGATTTCCTGAGTAATTGCAGCCTGTCTTGCTCTGTTGTAGAACAATGTTAACTGATCAATCATTTCCTTGGCATTATCTGATGCATTTTCCATTGCGGTTCTTCTGGCTGCCTGTTCGCTTGCAAAGCCTTCAACGATACCGCCGTATATCATACTTTCGACATACTGTGGGACAAACAAATCAAAGAATTCTTCCTGATTCGGTTCAAATACTTTTACCTCAGTAAGAGCTGCTTTTGCATCTTCTCCTTCAGCAAGAGCTTCAACATTTTTCTCTGTTTCAGCCGGTGCCATAGGCAGGAGTCTTGCAACACAGCTCTGCTGTGAAATCATGCTGATAAACTGGGTATATACCAGGTAAACCTCATCTATTTCTTTATTGTCATACATTTCAAGGACGTCATCCGCAATTTTTTTAGCGGCGTCATAAGAAATTGTCTCAGCAATGCCCGGATAAGCTTCTCTTATCTCGTAATCTCTTTTTGTGAAATATTCAACGCTTTTGCTTCCGATAGGAATAATAACGGAATCAGTGTCGGTTTCTTTGCCGTCCAGAATAGCGTTAAAAGCCTTATATACGTTGGAATTATATCCTCCGCAGAGACCTCTGTCTCCGGATACTACTATGTAAAGGGTTTTCTTTATTTCTCGCGCTCCCTCAACATAGTCACTTTTTATTTCACCGCCGCTGAGAACCTCTCCGACAACCTGAGCTACTGATGAGAAGTAAGGTCTGTATGTATCCATTTTTTCTCTAGCTCTCACGATTTTTGCCGAAGATACCAGTTCCATGGCTTTCGTTATCTGTCTGGTGCTATTGACACTTTTTATTCTGCGCTTAATATCCCGCATACCTGCGCCTGCCATTAGTCCACCTCCATTCTTATTCTGCTACTCCTGAGCATTATCAAATTTTGGTAAAAACTCTTCAATGGCAGCTCTGAGCTTCTGTTCTGTTTCGTCTGTAATCTTCTGATCTGCAACGATTGCCTTTCCAACTTCAGGATGCTGATTATCCATGAATTCAAGGAATTCTTTTTCAAATCTTCCAACCTGATCAACAGCTACATTTGATAAGTACTTGTTGATTGTAGCAAAGATAATCATAATCTGATCTTCTACAGGCATCGGTGAGTACTGAGGCTGTCTTAATACCTGCATCAGTCTTTCACCCTGTGCCAGACGATCCTGTGTATCCTTATCAAGGTCTGAACCGAACTGTGAGAATGAAGCAAGTTCTCTGTACTGAGCAAGTTCAAGACGAATCTTACCTGCTACCTGCTTCATAGCCTTAATCTGTGCGTCACCGCCTACACGGGATACAGAAATACCGGAGTTAACCGCAGGTCTCTGACCTGAGAAGAACAGTTCTGTTTCAAGATATATCTGTCCGTCTGTAATAGAAATTACGTTTGTAGGAATATATGCGGATACGTCTCCCGCCTGTGTTTCGATGATAGGAAGAGCTGTGATTGAGCCTCCGCCCAGTTCATCTGACAGTTTAGCTGCTCTTTCGAGAAGTCTGCTGTGGAGGTAGAATACGTCGCCCGGATAAGCTTCACGTCCCGGCGGTCTTCTAAGAAGCAGTGACATTGCACGATAAGCAACAGCATGCTTTGAAAGGTCATCGTATATGATCAGAACGTCTTTGCCCTGATACATGAATTCTTCAGCCATAGCGCATCCGGAATATGGAGCGATGTACTGTAACGGTGACAGTTCACTGGCTGTAGCCGATACGATGATTGTATAATCCATAGCATCGTGGTCTGCAAGCTTCTGAGCAATCTGAGCTACTGTTGATGCTTTCTGACCGATAGCAACGTAGATACAGATTACGTTTTCTTTCTTCTGGTTGATAATTGTATCAACTGCGATTGCTGTTTTACCTGTCTGTCTGTCTCCGATGATAAGTTCACGCTGTCCTCTTCCGATAGGAATCATGGAGTCGATAGCTTTGATACCTGTCTGGAGCGGCTGATGTACTGATTTTCTGTTGATTACACCGGGAGCCGGATATTCGATAGGTCTGAATTTCTTTGTATTGATAGGTCCTTTTCCGTCTATAGGCTGACCTAATGAGTTAACTACTCTGCCGATAAGCTCTTCGCCAACCGGTACTTCTACTACTCTTCCTGTAGCTTTTACTGTGTCGCCTTCCTTAACTAACATATCCGATCCAAGAAGTACAACACCGATATTATCTTCTTCAAGATTCTGTGCTAAGCCAAAAACATCATTTGGGAATTCAAGAAGTTCGCCGGCCATACATTTTTCCAGTCCGTGTACTCTGGCAATACCGTCACCTACCTGAATTACAGTACCAACATTAGCGGTTTCCAACTTAACGCCGTAATTTTTGATTTGTTCCTTTATGACTGCTCTTATTTCTTCTGGCCTAAGGTCCACTGTAAATCACCTCGTTTCGAATTAGAGTATTATATTATCAATCGTACCTTTCATTTCTCTAAGCTGGGAAGCGATTGTAGCGTCAACTACGTTGTCCCCGATTTTAACCTTGATACCGCCAACCAGCGACGGATCAATGCTTACTTTGAGTTTAAGGTTTTTGCCGGTTACTTCCGAAAGTCTCTTTTCAAGCTTGGCAAGAAGCTCGTCAGAACACGGTTTTGCAAGATATACAACACCTGCAACCTCGTTGTTTTTCTCACTGACAAGACGTTCATACTGTCTTACCACACCGGAGAATTCCATTGCTCTTCTTTTATCAAGTAAAACGCAGAGCAGATTCAGAGTAATCGGTGAAAGCTTGTCGGCGAAAATGCCTTTCAATACTTCCTTTTTATTTTCTTTGTTGATTTTAGGAGTTACATAGAAATCATAAAGGTCTGCATTTTTTTCGAACAGTTCCCTGAGATCAATAAGTTCTTTTTTGATCTCATCTGTGTTTCCCATTTCCTCGCTAACATCAAGAAGAGATTCTGCATAAATTATTGAGGTTAGTTCTGCCATTTTACATCCCCCGCCTCTTCAATGAACTTAACAACTAACTTTTCATTAAGCTCATTGTCCATTTTTTCGTCGATGATTTTTTCAGCAGCCATAATTGCCATAGCAGCCACTTCATCTTTGAGATCGTTGTAAGCATTACGTCTCTGTCTTTCGATTTCAGCCTGAGCTTTGTCAAGAATTTCGTCTGACTTATCTCTTGCATCCTGAACTATGTCTTTTGCCTTTGCATCAGCCTTAGCTCTTGCATCCTTGAGAATTTCATCAGCTTCGATTTTGATGTTCTTAATCTTCGCTTCGTAATCAGCTCTTAACTGTTCAGCTTCCGCATTTTTATTTGCGGCGCTTTCTAAATCGTTCGCAATAGTATTCTTACGCTTTTCAAGCATTTTGTTTACAGGTTTGAACAAGAACTTAGAAAGCAGTAATACAAGAATCAGAAAATTCGCGATTTGGAAGAAGAAGTTCCAGCTGAAACTAACAAGACCTGTATATACTTCCATTTACAAGTTCCTCCTTTCCTATACTTGTTAAAAAGATTAACCTTTGATTCAAATAATTTCTGTGAAGGTTAAATTTATTCTTATAACATGCCTACGAGAGGATTTGCAAATAATAAGATTAATGCTACAACCAGACCGTAGATACCTGTTGTTTCCGCAACAGCTGCACCGAGAAGCATTGTCTTAATGATATCACCCTGTGCTTCAGGCTGTTTACCTACAGCTTCCGCACCTTTACCTGCAGCGAATCCCTGACCGATTCCAGGGCCTATACCGGCGATCATTGCTAAGCCTGCGCCTACTGCCGAACATGCTAAAATTAAAGCTTTGCCTGTAATTCCTTCCATTTTGAAGTCCTCCTTAAATTATACTTAAAAATATTTCATTCTATTTCTTTTATATGTATCAGGTTCAATTAAAGCAATCCAACAAGCGGATTTGCGAACATGAGAACCAGCGAGATAACCAAACCGTAGATACCTGTTGTCTGAGCAACGGCCTGACCGAGAATCATTGTTCTGATTACGCTTCCCTGCAGTTTTGGTCTCATACCGATAACTTCACACGCTTTGCCTGCTGCAAATCCCTGGCCGAGTCCCGGGCCGACACCGGCAACAAGAGCACATCCTGCGCCAAGACCGGAGCATGCAAGAATGAGGAAATGGCTTCCACCTTCAAGCATTCCTATGAGAGGATTACCATACATTAAGATTAAGGTAACTACCAGTGAGAAGATACCGGATGTCTGTGCGATAGCAGATCCGAGAATCATTGTCATCATCGCCGCACTTCCGGAACTCGGGTTGATAGCTACAGCTTCGGCAGCTTTACCGCCTGCATAACCGCAGCCAACGCCGGCTCCGAGGCCGCCTATCATACTGATTCCTGCTCCGATTCCTGAGAGAGCCAGTACTACACACAGTTCCACATCTGAACCTGAATTCAATGCCAGAGCTCCGAGTGGATTTGAATACATTAAAATAAGAGCGATTACCAGAGAGAATATACCTGTTGTCTGTGCTATGGCAGAACCAACGAGCATGTTCATAATAACGCCTCTCTGACTATCCGGGTTAAAGGCTACACCCTCTGCAGCTTTACCTCCCGCGTATCCGCAGCCTATGCCGGCTCCGATACCTGCTACCATCGCAAATCCTACGCCTATAGCGCTTCCTGCAAGAACAAGAGCTACAGCCGGATCGTCGGCACCTTTCTGATTAATCAGAGGATTACCGAAAATCATTATCAATGCAATTACGAGAGATAAAATACCTGTTGTTTCAGCTACGCCGGCACCAATCAGCATTGTCATAAGAGACTGTTTCTGATTTTCAGGGAAATTACCCGTTGCCTCTGCAGCTTTACCTGCGGCATAACCCTGGCCGATACCAGGACCTATACCTGCAATCATAGCGAGACCTGCGCCAATTGCGGAACCCGACAGTATTATCGATTGAGGCTCAAATGACATGAGCCAGTTGACAAACATTTCAATAAAATTTGTCGCCAAGTCTTCACCTCCTGTCAAAACATAACTTTACAATTAATCATCCATTGCCATTGATACGAATACCATTGTCAGCATCGTAAAGATGAATGACTGTAATACTCCGGCGAATACGTCAAAGTATGCGTGAAGTACTGCAGGTATTCCCAGCATAAAGATTGGAATAGGCAGGACTCCGCTCAGTATGGATCCCAATGCACCATATACCAGTGTCATAATAATCATACCGCCTACTATGTTTCCGAAGAGACGGAATGCCAGTGAAACAGGTGTTGCTATTTCACTGATTAAGTTCAATGGGAACAATACCGCAACAGGTTCCAGGAACTGACCTTTAATCCAGCCTCCTACGCCTTTTCGCTTAATTGCAAAACCATGAATCAAGAAGAACGTGAGAATCGATAGTGCAAATGTGGTATTCAAATCTGCTGTCGGTGCTCTCATACCGATCAATCCCCAAAGATTTGCAATCATAATATAGATCATCAAAGTACCCATATACGGTGTAAATCCTAATTTATCCTTACCCATACTGGATCCTACGAGACCTGTGAGCATAGTCACAATGATTTCTGCCACATTTTGTTTTCCTTCGGGCACGAGTTTCATGTTACGTGTCAGTATTATGGATACAATAACCAGAACGGCCATGATAATCCATGTGTTGATTACTGTTTCTGTAATGAAGACTCCATTGGAAAACTCAATTATTTTCTTTGCTCCAAACTCAGTGTTCATTTACTTCCTCCTTTCTCAGAATGTCGGTAACTCCGAAATCATTCCGTTATTTTGCCCTGCTTAAAAGTTTTTTTAATTTATCTCTATTCCCCGGTGTATTTAAAACTTGCGTTAAGTAGAGAGCCAATATTGATGTGAAAAAGCCTAATACGGTTCCCACAACATTGATAAATGAAACCTTAAACGCAATAATTAATACCAATATGTATATTCCGTATCTGAGAAGATAGTTTACAGTCATCTTTGTTCTTGCTTTTTCCGGAGAAAGGTCTATCGCCTTTTCTCCCGCAAGAGCCATAATATTAAAATTAATAATTGAAACTGCAGTGCCGAGAACAACGCCTGCAGCCATCGGGCCTCTGCTGTCTGTGACAAAAATCGACACAACACAAATTACAGCTCCTATCACAGCAGCTGCAATGCTAACGGTTTTTCTCAAGTCTGCCGATAACCCGTTCATTTCTTCCCTACACCTTTCGTAAGTAATTTATATATATTCAAAAAACCAGAAATTACTCCTATTATTATAAATATAATCAGAAAAATTCCCGGAGTTCCCAGTTTTTCATCCAGCCAGTTGCCGACCCAGACGCCTACAAAAACGCACACCATCATGGTGATTCCTATCTGCGACACCATTGCAAGGGCTCTGGCTATTCCAACTCTGTCTTTAGATTTCATAACGACCAACTTCCTGTTCTGCGCTGTCTTTCATTGTACCACAAAAACTATTCTTGTACAATTTTATTTACTGAGATTTGTATGTTTTTTCAGGGTATCTGAATATTTATAAAACATTTATATCACGCTTTTAATAATTACCGTGAATATCCCGCAGTTACCCTGAAATTCATGTGTTTTTTATAAATTTTATACATTAAAATGCTTTTTCAGAACCTCTTTAATCCCTGCTGACGCGGTGCCGTCCCCGTACGGATTAGCGGCTTTTGACATTTTTTCGTAAGCTGCAGGGTCGTCAAGAAGCTCGCACGCCATCCTGTAGATTTCATCCCGCTCCACTCCCGCAAGCCTTGCGGTGCCGGCTTCCACAGCTTCAGGGCGTTCGGTTTCTTTTCGTACAACCAGTACCGGCTTTCCGAGAGCCGGAGCTTCCTCCTGCATTCCTCCGGAATCGGTCAGGATAAAGAAGGATTTCGCCATAAGATTCACGAAAGGCTGATACTGAAGCGGACTTATAAGATGAACTCTTTCCACGCCTTCAAGAATTTCATTTGCCGTATTCCTTACAGCCGGGTTCAGATGTACCGGATATACGATTTCAACATCGTCGTACTTAAGGGCTATATCTCTTATTGCGCTGAAAATATTCACCATATTTTCCCCCAGGTTTTCTCTCCTGTGGCAGGTTACGGTAATAACCCTTTTCCCTTCAAAATCTATATTTTTAAGGGTTTCGTCCTCAAACTCGTATTCTTTTCCCGCCACTTCAAGAAGTGCGTCTATCACAGTATTCCCGGTTACAAAAATCCGGTCTTCCGGAATTCCCTCCTTCAGGAGGTTGTTTCTGTTGTTCTCCGTCGGAGCAAAATGAAAATCAGCCATGTGACCGGTGAGCACCCTGTTCATTTCTTCCGGATAAGGCGAATATTTGTCGCCGGTTCTCAGACCCGCTTCCACGTGCCCTATTTTTGTTTTATGATAAAAAGCTGAAAGAGATGCCGCAAAAGTTGTGGTGGTATCTCCGTGTACGAGGATAACATCCGGCTTTTCGGTATCTACTATTCGGTCCAGCCCGTTCAGCACATTCGCGGTAATCATGCTGAGGGTCTGGTTCGGCTTCATTATATTCAAATCATATTTAGGAGTAAGTTCAAACAGAGAGAGAACCTGATCAAGCATTTCCCGGTGCTGAGCGGTTACGCACAGTACGGATTCTATTTTTTCGTCTGCCTCAAGGGCTTTTACCAGAGGCGCCATTTTTATGGCCTCCGGTCTGGTTCCGAAAACAGACATTACCCTGATGGTTCCGGGTTCTTTCTCTTTTACGCTCTCAAGAGTCTTTTGAAGCTGCTTTTCCGCCTTCTTGTTCCTGTTAGAATCCGGGCGGGCAAAAACATAAATCATAGCAGCCGCCGCAATCATAAGAAAGAATGCGTCTACCGCGTTTCCCTGCCCCAGCTGAATCGCACAGATTCCCAGAATTCCGCTTATAATGTACAGAATTATTGCTGTTCTCTTCTGACCGAGACCTCTGGCCATGATTCTGTGATGGAGGTGCCCTTTGTCAGCCTGCATTATAGGTTTTCCGTTTACAGCTCTTCTCACTATAGCGAAAGCTGTGTCGAAAATCGGCAGTCCCAGTGCAATAAGCGGAACCAGAGTAACTATTATTGTTGTTCCTTTAAGAGTTTCTATCGATATGCTGGCAAGCATGAATCCCAGGAAAAGTGAGCCCGCATCGCCCATGAAAATCTTTGCCGGGTTGAAGTTGAAAGGCAGAAATCCCAGAGCCGCTCCCGCAAGAGCCATCATCAGAACCGCGGTTCCCATGTTTCCGTTGATGTATGCGCCGTAAGCCATGCACAGAGACGCGATCAGTGCAGTGCCGGCAGCAAGACCGTCGAGACCGTCAATAAGATTTATTGCATTTGTTATGCCTGCTATCCAGACAACGGTTATTATTCCCATCATGACAGGAGACAGGAAAAAGTAATCCGTGCCGTGTCCGAAAGGAACCTGTATATAAGCAATTTTCGTTCCTGTAGCAAAAACCACAAGAGCTGCTATTATCTGACAGAGCAGTTTCATTTTTGCAGACATGTTTCTCATGTCGTCATATATTCCTACAAGGAAAATTATGGTTCCTCCTGCAAGTATTCCGATGATTTTCTCGTTGAGCGGAACCGTCAGCAGAATGGATGTGACGGTGCCGAGATACAATGCAAGGCCTCCGAATCTCGGAATCGGCTTTGTATGCATTCTTCTGTTATCCTTTGGTATATCCATGGCTCCCAGCTTCGGAGCAAGTTTTATACAAATAGGTGTCATTATCCAGGAAACCACAAAAGCAATGACCAGTATTAGAATGAGATTTCGCATATTTCAACATTTCCTTCCTTCAGAATCTTTTCGGCAAACTTGTCCGGATAAGTTCCGCTGAATACTATTCTTTTGATTCCGGCATTTACCAGCATTTTTGCACATATTGCGCAGGGCTGATGAGTGCAGTAAAGTGTCGCCCCTTCAATAGGGGTGCCGTATTTTGCCGCCTGAACAACAGCATTCTGCTCCGCATGTATAGCCACGCAAAGCTCATGTCTTTCCCCGGATTTGATACCGAGCTTTTCTCTAAGACATCCCACCTCTTCGCAGTGAGGAGCTCCGCTTGCCGCTCCGTTGTATCCGGTAGCTATTATTCTGTGGTCTTTTACTATAATTGCCCCCACCTGTCTCCTTATACAGGTGGAACGGGTTTTTACTACATGAGCAATCTCAAGAAAATAATGATCCCAGTCAGGTCTCATTTCTTCATCCTCCCTCCGTGATATTCCGCCGCTCTGTTCCGTCCCAGCGGTTTCGGCGGAAATTCTCTATATTATTCCGCAGCTGTCCCGGAGGATATCCTCGAGATATTTATTCCATCCGGAAACTTCGCTTTCTTTCCATCGGTCTCCAGCCGCCGTTTTAAGCACTTCCGCAGCAGTATCCGCAGCCTGCAGAGACTTTACCAGTTCTATTTTATTAATCTTTTTTTCCTTATATTTTGTCAGCATTTCATCCGTTTTGGGAAACACTGTATTTTTCATAATTTCAATGGGATCCCCGTCCTGCTCCACCAGCACTTCCGCCGATATTCTCGCTTTCTCAAACATTCCCAGGGATATTATATTGTCAAGATCAAATACATAAGATGTCATGACCTTCTCGTACGGATTCGTGCAGTCCGAGCAGAGAGAGCCTATTCTTATCGTTTCGAGCTTTTCTCTTTTAAGTTCTCTGTTCATTATAATCTCTTTCCCTCCAAATACTCTGTATCGTAATATACTTCCGCCAGATACAGTCCCTGAGCCGGTGCAGTTCTCCCTGCCCTGCTTCTGTCTCCGGCAAGGATAATTTCACGAACCTCTTCAGGTTCTATGGCACCCCTTCCCGCGTCTATTATGGTTCCGGTCATAATCCTGACCATATTGTAAAGAAATCCGTCTCCTTTAACGGTCAGTTCGAATTCCCTTTCATTTCCGGAGCCTGCCTTTTTCTCAACCTCATAAGAGTATATAGTCCTGACCGTCGTCTTCTGGGGAGTGCTGCCCATTGCCATAAACGAAGAAAAATCGTGGGTTCCCACCAGATAAGACGCGGCGGCCCTCATCCTGTTAACGTCAAGGGGTTTGTCGTAATAATAATAAAAATTACGCTTAAATACATTTTTTTCAGCGCAATTCATTATTCTGTATATATATTTTTTTCCTTTTGCATCAAAACGGGCATGAAAATTCAGAGGCATCTCCTTTGCCCCTTTAATTTTAATATCTCCCGGCAGCAGTCTGTTCATTACTCCCGCAATTCTTTCCACCGGTATACCGAAATCTCCTTTGAATGAAGCTCTCTGTCCCAGCGCATGAACTCCGGCATCTGTCCTGCTTGCCCCGTCAGCTTTTATGTCATGTCCGCATATTTTTTTTAGAGCCTTCTGTACTTCGCCCTGAACGGTACGGCTCTCCGGCTGTATCTGCCAGCCGGAAAAGCCTGTTCCGTCATATTCAATTGTCATCAAAACATTTTTAATCACAATCGCTACCTTCTGATGCTGTTATTTTTTCTTCCATGAGCTCTTGAGGTCTACAATTCTGGTATATACCGGTTCAGTCTCTGTGCTCAGTTTTTTATCCTTAATATAGTAACCGTGTCTGAAGAACTGACATCTTTCATCCTCTCCCAGTTCTAGAACAGACGGTTCCGCAAAGGCATGGTATACTGTCAGTGAATTCGGGTTCATAACCTGATTTCCCTCTTCGTCTTCAATAAGGAGAGAGTCATATGCATTTACTGTAACAGGAACTGCTGTTTCGGCATCCACCCAGTGAATTGTTCCTTTTACCTTTCTTCCGGAGAAGGTTCCTCCACACTTTGTCTCAGGGTCATATGTGCAGATGAGTTCAGTCACGTTTCCGTTTTCGTCTTTAACGACTTCTTCGCATACAAGGAAGTATGCGCCCTTGAATCTTACCTCGTTGCCCGGAAACAGTCTGAAATATCCTTTTACAGGAACTTCCATAAAATCAGAGCGGTCAACGTAAAGATTTCTTGAGAAAGGCACTTTTCTGGTGCCGTCTTCAGGCTTTTTGCTGTTCTCCACTTCAACGTACTCTGTCTGTCCTTCCGGATAGTTCCTCACGGTCACCTTAATAGGATCCATAACCACCATCTTCGACAGGGTCTTTTCCTTCAGATCCTCTCTCACACAGTGCTCGAGAAGCCCCATATCAACTGTGCTGTTTGCTTTTGCCACTCCTATTCTCTCGCAGAAATCTCTGACAGCCTCAGGAGTGTATCCTCTTCTTCTTATACCGGCAATAGTCGGCATTCTCGGATCATCCCAGCCGTTAACGTCCCCGTTATCCACCAGAGCTTTAAGATATCTCTTGCTCATTAATGTATTGGTAAGATTGAGTCTTGCAAATTCTATCTGCTGAGGAGGATTTTCCCATCCGGTTTCTCTGATTACCCAGTCGTACAGAGGTCTGTGATCCTCGAATTCGAGAGTACATATGGAATGGGTTATTCCTTCTATGGCATCTTCAATAGGATGGGCAAAGTCGTACATAGGATAAATGCACCACTTGTCTCCGGTCTTGTGATGGGTCGCATGAGCAATTCTGTACAGAGCCGGGTCTCTCATATTGATATTCGGCGACGCCATATCGATTTTTGCTCTGAGAATTTTTGAGCCGTCGGGAAATTCACCGTTCTTCATTCTTTCAAACAGGTCAAGATTTTCTTCTATACTTCTGTTTCTGTACGGGCTTTCCTTTCCGGGTTCAGTGAGAGTTCCCCTGTATGCCTTGATTTCCTCCGCTGAAAGATCGCACACATACGCTTTTCCGGCTTTTATGAGCTTGACTGCACACTCATACATAGTGTCGAAATATTCGGATGCAAAAAGCAGCTTGTCCCATTGGAATCCTAGCCATTTTACATCTTCCTCAATGGATTCAACGTATTCTGTATCTTCTTTTACCGGATTTGTATCGTCAAATCTGAGATTGCATTTACCGTTATACTTCTGTGCTGTTGTAAAATTGAGGCATATGGATTTTGCATGCCCAATATGCAGATAACCGTTTGGCTCCGGCGGGAAACGGGTGTATACGGTTCCTCCGTTTTTGCCTTCTGCCAGGTCTTTATCGATGATATTATGAATAAAATTTGAAAATTCCAAATCTGCCATTGGAAACCTCCTAAAAATAATAATATATGATTATAACACAAAAAATTTCCTTTGTATAACGAACCTGTGAAAGTTTGAACGAATATTTTTATTCAAAATATATTTCCGCAAAAGAAATTATTCTGTTTTTTATTAAATTTTTCAAAAAAACAACACAAATTTTAAAAAATGTGGTATACTGCAAAAAAAATATAAGGTGGTAGTTAATATGGACATTACTGACGTGAAAATATTAGAACTGTTGCAGGAAAATTCGAGAATATCAATTTCGGAAATAAGCAAAAAAGTAAACATGTCTCTTTCAGCCGTAAGCGAACGTCTGAAAAAGCTTGAGAGCACAGATATTATAGAAAAATACACGGTAATTCTCAATCCCCAGTACCTGGGCAAGGAGCTTTCGGTTCTCATGAATCTCTGCCTGGAGCAGTCCCGGGGTGTGGAGGAATTCAATGAATTTATCAAGAGCGAACCTGAAATTCTTGAATGTCACTACATCACAGGCGAATACGATGTCAGCCTTAAGATAGTAACGAGAAACACAGCCACACTGGAAAAGCTGATGAACAGAATCAAAACTTATCCGGGCATCAAGAGATCCCAGACAAATGTTATTCTTTCAAGTCTGAAAAACAAATGCTCGGTTTCGCCGAACGTAAACGACAATGTATAAATTTAACTCAGAAAAGCCAGCCCGGAATAGTTTGGGGTAAAGCAAAATATAAAACTTCTGCAGGCATTAATCGAGCAGGGTCTAAGAAAAAGACGGGACAGCCCGTCTTTCATATTTTTCTATATTCTTTTTTACTTTGTTCGCAGCGGAATTAAATCCTCTGCTTAATTCAGGTCACGTATCTCTTCCTCTGTAAGTCCCGTATACTTTATGATTCGCTCGACCGGTACTCCGTCACGCTTCATTTCCCGTGCAGTTTCTCTCCGGCCTTCACAAAGTCCTAATTCATGGCCTTCAAGAAATCCTGATTCGCGGCCTTCTTTTAGCCCTTCCTCATATCCGATTTCGTGATTCCTGTCCATAAGCTCCCCTAATGTCATGAGTTTCCGCCTCCATTCAGACGTGTTGTACTTCTCAACACGGTTATCCAATCTCTTTACAAACTCATCTCCGCAGATGCTTTCCGGATCGTTCAGATACCTGTAGAACGCCTTCAGCTTTTCCGGCACCTTCTCCGGAGTACATTTCGTGTTCATAATAATTTTACAGGTATTATCTATCCCCAAGG
>JAUNCY010000016.1:28576-32139 GCA_030526325.1 Bacillota bacterium | reverse complement strand
TTTTTTTTATGATTTGTTAACGTATATGTTGTTGGGGACTCGGCAAAAGTGTCTTGAAACCGTCATATATATGGTATAAAATATCTGCAAAAGTTATTAGAAAATTGAGAGTGGAAAAGGACAATAAAATGAGAGATATTTATCAGAACCCGTTAATTGAAAGATATTCAAGCAGAGAAATGGCATCTGTTTTCTCATCGGACACAAAATTCAGAACATGGAGAACTCTGTGGATTGCTTTGGCAGAGGCTGAAATGGAGCTGGGTCTTAATATTACGCAGAAGCAGATAGACCAGATGAAGGAAAACAGAGACAATATAAATTATGAAGATGCAGTCAGAAGAGAAAAAGAGGTAAGGCATGATGTAATGTCTCATGTTTATGCTTTCGGACTCCAGTGCCCGGATGCGAAGCCTATTATTCATCTCGGAGCAACAAGCGCTTACGTAGGGGACAACACAGACATAATAGTAATGAAGCAGGCGCTAATGATTATTAGAAAGAAACTTGTAAACCTTCTGGACGGACTTGCAAAATTCGCAGACAGCTACAAGGATCTTCCAACCCTGGGATTTACACATTTCCAGCCTGCACAGCTGACTACTGTAGGCAAAAGAGCGACTCTGTGGATGCAGGACTTCTATTTTGATCTGCTGGATGTGGAAAGAGTTACGGATGAACTCATGCTTCTGGGAGTAAAAGGAACTACAGGAACCCAGGCAAGCTTTCTTTCCCTTTTCGGAAATGACCACGAAAAAGTCAAAAAGTTGGACAGACTTGTGGCGGAGAAGGTTGGTTTTTCGGGAAGCATTCCTGTTTCGGGACAGACATATACAAGAAAAATTGATTTCAGAGTGCTGTCCGTGCTGAGCGGTACGGCTCAGAGCGTTCATAAAATGACAAACGATATCAGGCTTCTGCAGCACTTAAAGGAAATCGAAGAACCGTTCGAGAAGAATCAGATAGGTTCTTCTGCAATGGCATATAAGAGAAATCCTATGAGAAGTGAGAGAGCCGCATCGCTGTCAAGATATATCATAAATAATCTGAACAACACTGCTATGACCGCATCAACACAGTGGTTCGAAAGAACTTTAGACGATTCGGCAAACAGAAGAATTGTTATTCCGGAAAGCTTTCTTGCGCTCGATGCAGTGCTGGATATCTGCATTAATATCACTTCGGGTCTTGTCGTATACGATAAAGTTATCAGACAGCATATCATGAATGAAATACCTTTTATGGCAACCGAAAACATTATTATGGAATCGGTAAAGAAAGGCGGAGACAGACAGGAGCTTCATGAGCGTATCAGAGTTCATTCCATGGAGGCGGGAAGACAGGTCAAGGAGTTCGGACTTCCGAATGATCTGCTCGAAAGAATTGCCGACGATGAAATGTTCGGACTGGACAGATCCGACATAGAAGGTCTTGTAAAACCTGAGGATTATATAGGAAGATCCTCTCAGCAGGTTACCGAATTTCTTGAGGATATAATTTATCCTGTAATAGAAAAATACAAGGATGATTTAGGGGTAGACGTGGATTTAAAAGTTTAATCTGAAAGATTGTTGTAAATCAAGGAGGAGAAAAAATGAAGGTTGGATTTATCGGAACAGGAAATATGGGCGGAGCTATATTAAGAGGATATGTTGCTGCCGAAAAAGGAAGAGAAAAGGATGTATATGCTTTTGACGCACTTGAATCCGCGCTTGACAAAGTGGTTTCCGAAACAGGAGTAAATAAATGTGCTTCAAACAGCGAGGTCGTAGATAACAGTGACCTTGTTCTGTTTGCGGTAAAACCTATTTTCTTTGCAAAAATGTTTGAATCTGTCAAAGATTCCGTGAGAAAAGATCAGATTTTTGTTTCCATAGTTGCAAGTGTAGACATTGAAGAGCTTGAATCCTTCCTCGGAAAGGACGCTAAAATTGTGAGAGTAATGCCTAATACTCCTGCAATGGTGGGAATGGGTATGGCATCTCTCTCAAGAAACGCAAATATTTCAGATGAAGAAATGGCTGTTGTGAAAGGAATTTTCGACGCTATAGGAAAATCCGAAGAAGTTGAAGAAAGACTTATTCCTGCAGTCACAGCTCTCAGCGGAAGCAGCCCGGCCTATGTATATATGTTCATAGAAGCTCTTGCAGATGCGGGAGTCGAAGCCGGTATGCCGAGAGATAAAGCGTATAAGTTTGCGGCACAGGCAGTAAAAGGTTCGGCAGAAATGGTTCTCGAAACAGGACTGCATCCGGGAGCGCTTAAAGATATGGTCTGCTCGCCGGGAGGAATCACCATCGAGGCAGTCAGAGTGCTTGAAGCAAAGGGCATGAGAAGTGCGGTATTTGACGGAGCTCTTGCAGCGGCAAACTTTAATGCTCAGAAATAGAGTAAACAGCACGGGTAAAAAGAAATGAAAGAAATAACAACAAAAGAAAATGTGATATACGATGGCAAAATTCTGACATTAAAGGTTAACGATGTAATTGCCAACGGTATCGAGACAAAAAGAGAAATTGTTCATAAAGGCGGAGCCGTTGCAATAGTTCCGATTAAGGAAGACGGAACCGTAGTTATGGTAAGACAGTACAGGATTGCGGTGGAGGAAGAACTTCTCGAGATTCCTGCAGGCCTGATGGATCCGGGGGAAGAACCTCTTCAGAGTGCTGTGAGAGAGTTGAAAGAGGAAACCGGGTACACGGCTGAAAAATGGACACATATGACGGAGTTCTATCCGACTGCAGGCTTCTGTAATGAATATATTCACATATTTATGGCTGAAGGCCTTACTCCGGGTGAAACCTGTTTTGATGAAACGGAAAACCTGGAGGTAGAAGAGTATACACAGGACGAGCTCCTGAAAATGATAAAAACCGGAGAGATACATGACGGCAAAACAGTTGCCGGAATTGCTCTTGCGAAAATTATGAGGTAGGGATGAGATTTAAAACAGGATTTAGTATTAGACATGCGATTTTTGTCTGCCTGATATTTATTTGTTTTGCAGGCGGAGGAGCGGCGGCTGCGGCTCAGGACGGCAGCACTGCGGCATATGCTTCTTCCGCAATTGATGTTGACGGAACAGACGTGAATATTGAAGGCTACAACATTAACGGAAACAACTATTTTAAATTGAGAGATATTGCGGCTGCACTCAAAGGTACGGATAAGCAGTTTCAGGTTGAGTATGATCTGAGCTGCGACAAAGTCATGATAACCCCGGGACTGGAATACGAGCCTGACGGAACCGAGACTTATGTACCTGAGGATCCGGATGCTCTGACGGTGGTGCCGGCTGTATCTGAGGTATATTTCGGGGAAGAGAAACTTGAGCTTGATGCATATAACGTAAACGGATACAATTTCGTAAAGCTCAGAGATGCTGCACAGATGATGGATTTTGCTCTTATGTATTATGATGATACAAAAAGAGTTTCCTTCATAACGGATAAGGATTATTCCCAGTCGGAAGAATTCTATCCCGAGCCTCCGAAGGATCCGGAGACTGTTACTGACGCAAGCGGACTGTTTAGCACTCAGGCAATAAATGATTACAGCAAATA
>JAUNCY010000016.1:26811-28566 GCA_030526325.1 Bacillota bacterium | reverse complement strand
TTCCGGTGGACATGGAAGCGGATATGAGTATTTCCGAGTTCAGAACTGTGCTGAAAAGCAGCGAACTGAATATTGAAATTTACAGACAGGATCTTTCCGCATCGGGAGGCTTTTCTTCATATGTAAATTACGGAAACAGATTCATTAATGACAGGTCGACATATACAAAGGTGACCTCGAATAATACGGTGATTGCGGGGCACAACGCCTATGTACTGGAATGGTACCGCAAGCCTCTGGCAAGGGTGGAAAACGATAAGTGCTATTATGCAAGCATAGACGTAAGAACAGATGAGAACGAGGCTTTAACCTTTATCTTCAAAAGTTCCAAGCCCTTTGATGCTTCTGGAGGTGTAAAATCCTATATAGGAATTCTAAACACTCTGGGCTTTACGGACAGGAGTGCCAAGGGAGTAAATATTCAGACAAAAACTGTTGAGAACACCGCCTGGAATGAGGAGACCAAGCAGCTGTATAAGGATTATTTTTCTTCAGAAAGCAGTCTTACCTGGGGGATTTTTGAACCGATGGCGCCTTTCTCGTTCACAAATTTAAAGGAATTGGAGGAAAGAGTCGGATCTCAATTCAGATTCCTGCTTTACTATACAAATATTAATACAAATCTTCCGAAGCTGGAAACTGTTCTTGCAAATGCAGCGGAGGAGGGAAGAACTGTTGAACTTACCCTTCAGACTGTTGCAAATTCTTCCGGAGAGGGAAATATGCTTATGGATGCTCTGGACGGGCAGTATGACGAATTCCTTAACAGATATGCAAAAATTGTTGCCAACAGCGGCAGGCCGGTGCTTTTCAGACTCTGCAATGAAATGAACGGTGACTGGTGCATGTATTCCGCATATCATACTTCCAAGGATACACAGCTTTACATAGAATTCTATAAGTATGTGTATGAGATTTTCCGGGAAAACGGAGCGGATAAGAATACAATATGGGTATGGAATCCCAATGAAAGAGCATTTCCGTATTATGACTGGAATCATGCCCTTTGTTATTACCCGGGAGATGAATATGTGGACATAGTCGGTCTTACCGGATATAATACCGGAACCTATTACTCCGGAGAAACATGGAGAAGCTTTGATAAAATTTATGACAGCTTCTATTATCAGTACTGCGCATGGTTTTCTCAGCCCCTGATGATTACAGAGTTTGCATGCAGCAGTTACGGCGGAGATAAAGGCGAATGGGTCAGAAATATGTTCCTTAAACTAAAAGATTACAGAAGAATAAAGACTGCGGTCTGGTGGGACGGATGTGATTTCGATTCCAACGGAAACATTGCCAGAGCATATTTTATAGATGACAATGAAGAGGTTCTGGACGCGTTCAAAAGTTATTTTGAAGAGAACCCGCAATAAATAACGGAAAACCGCAGGGTCAATGACGGTTCTAAAAAAACACAGGTGTACATACCTTTTATCATTAAGGTCTGTACACCTTTTTTATTGAGGGGGAGGAAACATGGCAAGAGGAAGAAATGAGAAAAAAGTAAAACTGTCTGTACTGCTTATCATCATACTGCTGCTGATGGGAGGTTCTGCTGCGGGTGCCTGTCTGGAAAAAGGTATGGATGCGGGAGAAAGGGAGAACGCTGAAGGTTATTTAAACAGGGTACTGAGCTGCAGTCCGGAAAATCCGGGGGCAGGAGGGGCAGATGTGTTTAGAGAGGCTCTGAAAAGCAATCTGCTCATGCTGGCGGTAATGGGCGTCGGCTGCGTAAGTGTCGTGCTTTTT
>JAUNCY010000016.1:0-26801 GCA_030526325.1 Bacillota bacterium | reverse complement strand
CCGCTGGCTCCTGCGGTGCTGTTTTACAAAGGGATGGCAGTGGGATTCACATCGGGACTTATAATGGAGAGCAGCCCGGGAAACGGGGTACTGAAGTGCTGTGCATCACTGCTTCTTCAAAATATGATTTTTATGACGGTGCTTGGAATATACTGCTATTTTACCGTATGTATGGCGGGGGGAGTGATAAAATGCAGAAACAAAAGATTCAGACTGAAGATTTACGGAGATAACCTGAGGCTGCTGATACCGGTTTCCGCGGCGGCTTTTGTTCTGCTGTGTCTGGGCGCTGCGGCAGAAGCGTTTATTAATCCTTTTCTGTATGAGATAATTCAGGCTGTATAGGGGCCCGGAAGCAGACAGTCAGGCAAAGTTTTGCTTTTTGGGATTCAAGACCTTTAAAAATGTCGAAATATACTGTATAATAGGTATCGATGCAGCATTATGTAAATGAGCTGAATATAATCAATTTTTTCGGAGTAGATTATGGACACTGTATTTTCGGAGTTTGAAGCATATCTTTTTCAGGAAAAGAAAATGGCGAAGAATTCTCTTCAGGCATACAGAAGAGATATCAGAGGGTTTGCCGGATTTCTTGAGGACAAGCATATCGACAAGCCGGCGGATGTTAATAACGCCACTATAGTTTCATATATACTGTATTTAAAGAAGGAAGGCCGCACGACTGCGACCATAAACAGAAAGATGGCGTCGGTCAGGGCTTTTTTTAGTTTTCTTGTTCTCAGAGGCGATATAAAAGAAAACCCGGTAAGCAAGGTCAAGACACCAAAGGTGGAAAAAAAGGCTCCTCAGTATTTGAGCCTTGAGGATGTGGAATGCCTGCTGGCACAGCCGGAGGACACCCCTAAGGGCAAAAGAGATAAAGCTATTCTGGAACTTATGTATGCAACGGGAATGAGGGTATCCGAGATTATACAGATGGATGTAAGTGACGTAAATTTAAAAATGGGATTTGCTGCCTGCGGTTCCGAAGACGGAAAGGGAAGAATTATTCCTATGGGCAGTATATGCAGAAACGCCGTTCAGGAATATCTGTCAGACTGCCGGGAACAGTTTCTGAAAGACCCGAAAGAAACCGCTCTTTTTGTGAATTACAGCGGTTCGAGGCTTACAAGGCAGGGCCTCTGGAAGATAATAAAGTATTATGCACAAAAGGCAGGCATAGAAAAGAAAATAACGCCGCAGATACTGAGACACTCGTTCGCGGTTCACATGCTTCAAAACGGAGCGGATCTGAAGTCCCTGCAGGAGCTGCTTGGACACGAGGATGCGGCTGCCACACAGATATATCTGCTGGCAAATCAGAACAGGATAAAGGATGTATATGACAAGACGCACCCGAGAGCATAGGGGGTGCCTGATATTTAATGCCTAAAATCCTTTGTTTTATGACTTGATAAAATTATTAATAGATGATAGAATGCTTTATGGTGTGAGAAAATACTTATTTTTTGTCACAAAACCGAAAATTTTAGGAGGCCAATGATGGAAGAGCAAATTAAAAAAGCACTTGTGGAAAAAGTAAATCCCATCCTTGGAGAACATTCCGGCGGTGCGGTTATGACCAAGTTAGAGGACGGAGTTGTTACTGTTCGTTTGACCGGCGCATGCAGCGGATGCCCTTCGGCTCAGATGACCACAGAGGAAATCGTCAAGGAAATTCTCATGGAGGAGATTGAAGGTGTAAAAGACGTTAAGCTTGACACATCGGTAAGCGACGACCTTATCGAAATGGCAAGAAAGCTTATGAGAGGCGAAAGATAGCGTAATTAATATGTGCATAATTCGGCAGATGAATTTATACTGCCGATATGTTATAAATTTTTTAATTATTAAAGGAGTGATTCATTATGGCATTAATGACTAAAGAACAGTACATCGAAAGCTTAAGAGCTCTTAACACTCAGGTGTACTCTTTCGGAAAAAAAGTAGAAAACTGGGTTGACGATCCAATCATCAGACCATCAATCAACTGTATGGCTATGACATATGAGCTTGCTCAGCAGCCTGAATACGAAGATTTAATGACAGCTACATCAGCTTTATCAGGCAAAAAAATCAATAGATTTGCTCATCTTCACCAGAGCACAGACGATCTCAGAAAAAAAGTTAAGATGCAGAGACTTCTCGGTCAGAAGACAGCTTCATGCTTCCAGAGATGCGTAGGTATGGACGCTTTCAACGCTGTATTCTCAACAACATATGAAATCGACGAAAAATACGGCACAAAATATCATGAAAACTTCAAAAATTATGTAAAATACATCGAAGAAAAAGACTTCGTAGTAGACGGCGCTATGACAGACCCGAAGGGTGACAGAGGACTTCCTCCACACCTCCAGAAGGATCCTGATTTATTCGTAAGAATCGTTGAAAGAAGACCTGACGGTATCGTAGTATGCGGTGCAAAAGCTCACCAGACAGGTTCAATCAACTCACACGAACACCTCATCATGCCTACAATTTCAATGACAGAAGCTGACAAAGATTATGCAGTATCATTTGCTATCCAGTCAGATGCAGAAGGCGTATTCATGATTTACGGAAGACAGTCCTGCGACACAAGAAAACTCGAAGGCGGCGAAGGAATCGACACAGGTAACAAAGAATTCGGCGGACAGGAAGCTCTCGTAGTATTCGACCACGTATTCGTACCAAACGACAGAATCTTTATGTGCGGCGAATGGGATTTCTCAGGAATGCTCGTAGAAAGATTTGCAGGATATCACAGACAGTCATACGGCGGATGTAAAGTAGGCGTTGGCGACGTTCTTATCGGTGCTGCTGCAGTTGCTGCTGATTACAATGGTGCTCAGAAAGCTTCACACATCAAAGATAAGCTCATCGAAATGACACACTTAAACGAAACATTATTCTGCTGCGGTATTGCTTGCTCAGCTGAAGGACATCAGACAAAAGCTGGTAACTATCAGATTGACCTTCTCCTTGCTAACGTATGTAAGCAGAACGTAACAAGATTCCCATATGAAATCGTAAGATTAGCTGAAGATATCGCAGGCGGTCTTGTTGTAACAATGCCATCAGAAGCAGACTTCAATTCAGACGTTAAAGTTCCTACAGTAAGCGGATTAACAGTTGGAGATTACTGCAAGAAGTACTTCGTTGGTAACGGCAACGTTCCAGTAGAAAACAGACAGAAGATCTTAAGATTCATCGAAAACCTCTGCCTCGGCGCTGCTGCAGTTGGTTACAGAACAGAATCTCTCCACGGTGCAGGTTCACCTCAGGCTCAGAGAATCATGATCTCAAGACAGGGCAACCTCCCAATGAAGAAAGAATTAGCTAAGAAATTAGCTGGTATCGTTGAATAATTATATTTGACAGAATATCGTATTTAAGGACGGCTCAATTGAGCCGTCCTTTTTTAGCTTTTTATGCTGCTCTGAGCCGAATGACGGAAAGGGACGAAATATGATGTACCCGGGGCTGCATAGTTTACTCCTGTTCACGCACAATATCACTGCATGACATTGAATGCCGGCAGATGATATGGTATAATCTAATCATATTTTTGTGATGAGGAGCATACAATGATTGGAATTAAATATTGCGGCGGATGCAATCCGAAATATGAGAGAAAAGAATTTGTTAACAGAGTGACGGAGCATTTTGACGGAGTCACTGATTTTGAGCTGGCAAAAGAAGGAACGGAGTATTCCGGTTTGATGGTAGTTGGAGGATGTTCGAACTGCTGCGCTGCGTACAAGCATTTCACTTCTCTTTCAAAACCAATGCTTATATGGGGAGACGAATTCTTTGACGACGTAGTGAAGGGAATTAATGAAATTTTAAATAAATAATTCGCGTAGTCGTTGACAAAAATTTTTTACCGGATAATATATAAATATATATATTAAAATGCAGTGAAGAGAACAGTAGATATGCAGGAAATTACAGAGAGAGCCGGCTGCTGGAAAGGCTTATGGAAAGCATATTGAAGACCGTCTCGGAGCATCGCTTTTGAAAAAGCGACGGTGCATCCCGTTACAGATGTAATGAGTATAAAGTCGGGTGGAACCGCAGTAATGTAAACTGCCCCGAATGCTGTGAATCGGCATTCGGGGTTAATTTTTTGTTTGAGGAGAGAAATTATGGTAAAAGTAACACTGAAAGACGGAAGTGTAAGAGAAGTTGAGAGTGGGAAAACCATTCTTGAAATTGCCAAATCCATTCATCAGGGTCTGGCAAAAGAGGCTGTTGTAGGAGTTGTGGACGGAGAGATTAAATCCCTCGGATATCCTGTTGAAAAGGACTGCAGCCTTGAGATTCTGAAATTTGACGATGAGAGAGCAAGAGACACATACAGACATACAACCTCTCATATAATGGCACAGGCTGTTAAAAAGCTTTTCCTGGATGTAAAATTCGGTATCGGACCGTCAATAGACAATGGCTTCTATTACGATTTCGATATGGAGCATCGTCTCACAGAGGCTGACCTTGCAAAAATCGAAAAAGAAATGAACAAGATTATATCCGCAAACCTGCCTCTTGAAAGATTTGAAATGCCGAGAGAAGAAGCTATTAAGTATTTCGAAGATCTCGGACAGAATTATAAGGTTGAACTTATAAAAGACCTCCCGGAGGATGCAGTAATTTCCTTCTATAAGCAGGGCGATTTTACAGACCTGTGTGCAGGTCCTCACGTTGCATCTACCGGTGCTGTTAAAGCAGTTAAACTGATGAGCGTTGCGGGAGCTTACTGGAGAGGAAGCGAAAAGAATCCTATGCTCCAGAGAATTTACGGTACATGCTTCCCTAAGCAGAAGATGCTGGATGAATATCTTGAAAGACTTGAAGAAGCAAAGAAAAGAGATCACAGAAAAATAGGAAAGGAAATGGACCTTTTCGCAATTATGGAAGAAGGCCCGGGATTCCCGTTTTTCATGCCTAAAGGAATGGTTATCAGAAATACTCTTGAAAGTTTCTGGAGAGAAGAACACGCTAAGAGAGGCTATATGGAAATCAAGACGCCGCTTATTCTCAATGAGCAGCTGTGGAGAACCTCAGGCCACTGGGATCATTACAAAGACAATATGTATTTTACAAAAATAGATGATGAGGATTATGCTATCAAGCCTATGAACTGTCCGGGATCAATGCTGGCATACAAGAGAAAGATGTATTCCTACAGAGATTTCCCTATCAGAATGGGAGAACTCGGTCAGGTTCACAGACATGAGCTTTCCGGCGCCCTTCACGGACTTATGAGAGTAAGAACCTTCACACAAGATGATGCTCATATCTTCATGCTTCCGGAACAGATAAAAGATGAAATCATCGGCGTTCTCAGATTCATAGACGATGTGTACAAGCTCTTCGGATTCACATACCATATTGAGCTTTCCACAAGACCGGAAGATTCAATGGGTACAGATGAGGAATGGGAAACAGCGGAAACTGCGCTCAGAGAAGCTATGAAGGCGGTTGACGTTCCTTATGTTGTAAACGAAGGCGACGGTGCTTTCTACGGACCGAAGCTGGATTTCCATCTTGAAGACTGCATAGGAAGAACATGGCAGTGCGGAACAATTCAGCTGGATATGCAGATGCCTCAGAGATTTGACCTGACATATATAGGAAGCGACGGAGAAAAGCACAGACCTGTAATGATACACAGAGTAATTTTCGGAAGTATCGAAAGATTTATCGGTATTCTTACGGAACATTTTGCGGGAAGATTCCCTCTCTGGCTTGCACCTGTGCAGGTTAAGGTTATGCCGATCGCAGAAAAATTCCATCCGTATGCAGAAAGCATTGTCAAGAAGTTCAAGGATGCGGGTCTGAGAGTAGAATACGATGACAGAAATGAAAAAATCGGTTACAAAATCAGACAGGCTCAGCTGGAGAAAACTCCTTACATGCTGGTAGTGGGAGAAAAAGAAGAAAACGAAGGCAATATTTCAGTTCGTTCCGGTAAGGAAGGAGAACTCGGAGTATTCGATGTGGACGATTTCATTGCAAAGCTCAGAGAAGAAATCGACACAAAGGCAATTTAGTCCCGGTAATTCGGGACAGTAATCCGGCGGCATAAGGCAGAATAATATGCACAGTCGGAATTTAAGGGTAATGACTTAAGAGATAAGGCATAATTGAAAGGGGATTAAGATGAAAAGAAAAAAATTATCGTTTGTGCTGATTACAGCATTGATTGCAGTAGGGCTTTTATCCGGATTTACTACATATGACGGACTGGGTGAGGTTCACAGTGAATCAACTCAGAACATAGGTCCGGGGACTTCATACACCTCGATTGTGGGAAAAAACTACAGCTCCGGAAGTATCGTAAGCGCTCATGTCATTGACGCGGATGTAGCGTCTGGAAAGGTCAGACCGTACGTTTACAACGGGCTGGTCAGGAAAACCTATACAGTCAGCAGCATGTCGAATATTATAACCAATGAAGGCTATAAAGTTGTGGCAGGCATAAACGGTGACATATATGATACATCTTCGGGAACACCGAAAGGGGCGGTAATACATGACGGTATTCTCTATACCGGCGGCTATCAGTCCCAGTATCTGATATCATTTGATAAATCGGGCAAAGCATCAGTTTCAAATCAGACCATAAGCTATAAACTGGATTATCAGAAATACGTATACAAAGAAGCGGAAATTCCTGCGGAGAGCGGCAGCGCCGAAGGAGGAGGGGCTGAGGATACTGAATCCGGTGCCGGAGAAGGAAGCGCATCGGGAGGAAATACTGTGACCGAAACCACAATAGAAAACGCCACAGCTTCCATTGGATATTTCAATGTTCCTCACGGAGGTTCCAATGCTCTGCACATTTTCAATTCGAGATATGCGGATAATACTAAAACCACAGGAACCTGTGCCGAAGCGGTTTTAAAAATAAAGGACGGAACAAGAGCGGATCTTAAAGTGGGATCTTCTGTAACGGCGGAAGTTGTATCCGTAAATTCCAATACAAAGAGTACTCCTATTGCCGACAATCAGTTCGTGCTTTCCGCAAACAGTGCTTCTGCGTCATACAATGATATATGCAGTATGGTTCCGGGCTCTGAAGTTAAAATAACGGTATCGACGGATTCTTCATCACCGATAAACAATGCGGTGGAAGCTATGGGAATATATAACGTGCTGGCATATAACGGGGAACTCTGGACTACAGACACAACTCTAAATCCGAGAACCTGCATCGGAATCAAAGAAAACGGTTCGCTTGTACTGTATGCGGTGGACGGAAGACAGAGTAGCGTTTCCAAGGGAATGAACGGCGTGGATGCGGCAAAGTATCTGATGAGCCTCGGCTGCGTTACTGTAGTGAACATGGACGGAGGCGGCTCCACAACCATGGTGGCAAGGGATGAACCGGGAAAGAGTAATTCTGCCAAGCTGGTTAACAGTCCTTCAGACGGTTCACTCAGAAGTGTAACAAACGGTATTTTCCTTGTCTATACGACTGTTGCATCGGATGAGGCTGTAAATATAGCTGTTTATCCGGAAAATACTGTAATGATGCCGGGAATGAGTGTGCAGCTTTCTTCTTACGGTATGAATTCTCTGTATGAAAAGGCGGAACTTGACGGAGATGTAACTTATAAAGTTGATTCTGTATACGGAAGCGTGGACTCAAAGGGTGTGTTCACATCGGCCCCCGGTTCTTCGGGTGAAGCCGTGATAACCGCATCCGGCGGAAAGGCTTCCGGAACGGCAAAAGCGACTATTGTAAATGATGTTACTTTCAGTGTAAACAAAACCTCCGCAGTTATGACACCGGGAGAGACATATGATTTCAATGTTACAAAGGTTATGTACGGAAATGTTTCCGCACTTTATAAAGACAGTCTCTTTACATGGAGCTGCACGCCGGAAATAGGCACTGTTGACAGTAACGGACTGTTCAAGGCGACGGATAAGGCCGGAGACTTTTCCGGAGAAATAACCGTTTCCTACGGAAGCAGATCTGTTAAAATTCCGGTGCAGATAAAATACTCAGGCGGTTTTACCGATGTTGACGGCCACTGGGCGAAACAGTATATTGTTAATCTTGCGGATGAAGGAATAATCAAGGGTATGACGGAAACAACCTTTGAACCGGATTCGGGACTTACAAGAGCCCAGTTCCTTACACTCCTTGCAAATATTGCGGGAGAGGGAGCTGCAGCGGGCAGCGGTTCATTGAATTTCACAGATGTTCCTGCGGGTTCCTGGTATTATGACTGCATAAGCTGGGGAGTGTCAAACGGAATAGTCAAAGGTATGGGCGACGGCACCTTTGCCCCGGATGCTAAGGTGAACAGGGAACAGATGTGCGTAATGCTCTGCAATTACTATAACTATAAAGGCCTCGCATGGGAGCAGCCGGAAAAAAGCCTTGCTTTCCCGGACAACTCTAAGATGAGCGACTGGGCCGTGCCTTCCATAAAGAAAGTGGTGAACGAGGGTATAATGTCCGGAAGAACAGACGGAACCTTTGATCCTCTGGGAAATGCCACAAGAGGTGAGGCGGCAAAGATAATTTATCTGGTAAAGGAAATATATTATTATCAGATGTCAAATTAAATATCTTAAAAATGTGAACGGTGCGGTCGAAAGACTGCACCGTTTTTAAAATTCAGGCAAAGTTTGGAGGGCTGAATTCTCTTCGCTGTATGATTTCATCCAGCTCATCTTCTATCAGGGTTTCTCTGTCGATCAGAGCCGAAGCAATATCCGACAGGGTGGCTTCATTGTTTTTAAGAATATGGAGAGCGCCCATATAGCAGCTGTCTATAATCTGGCGTATTTCGGAATTGATTTTATCCGCATTTTCCTTGAAGGTAAGCTGGTCGTATACTATATTTCCGAGAGAGCTCATACCCAGTTCACAGACCATCTGTCTGGCCAGGTCGTTGGCTTTTTTCAGATCGTCCCTTGCCCCGCTGGACAGCTCGTTCCACATGAGCTCCTCCGCAGCCCTGCCGCCGAAAAGAACCTGAATTTTATCTTTCATTTCCCCGGCAGTTATAAGATATCTGTCCTCTTCGGGAACCTGCATTGTATATCCGAGAGCCCGCCCTCTGGGGATTATCGATACTTTCGGCACGCTTTCGTGACCGAAATATTTTGACACGAGGGCATGACCTGCTTCGTGAAAGGCTATTTTCTTCTTTTCATTTTCGGTTATTATGCAGCCTTTTCTCTCGGGGCCGGCCATGACTTTTTCTATAGCCATGTCGATTTCCTTTTCTCCAATCAGCGGTTTATCGTATCTTACTGCAAGAATAGCTGCTTCGTTGGCGATGTTTGCCAGATGAGCCCCGGACATGCCCGGAGTTCTCTTTGCGATATCCCGCATTTTTATGGATGCATCCATAGGTTTATTCTGAAAATGAACGGAGAGAATTTCCTCCCTGACCTTAAGATCCGGGTTGCCGATATATATCTGCCGGTCAAAACGTCCCGGGCGCACGAGA
Organism: Bacillota bacterium; assembly: GCA_030526325.1. Taxonomy (GTDB): domain Bacteria; phylum Bacillota; class Clostridia; order Peptostreptococcales; family Anaerovoracaceae; genus RGIG1899. The sequence continues at coordinate 17,337 of JAUNCY010000016.1, read as the reverse complement.
GCCTCGTCCAGCAGATCGGACCGGTTCGTTGCCGCAATAACAATAACAGATTCGTGAGTGTTGAACCCGTCCATTTCCACCAGCAGCTGATTTAAAGTCTGATCCTTTTCGTTGTTGCTTTCGGATGTGCGCTTTGCGCCTATAGCGTCGATTTCGTCAATAAATACAATGGAAGGAGCTTCTCGCTTGGCCTTTTCGAACAGAATCCTGACCCTTTTTGCACCGACACCCACATATTTCTCAACAAATTCCGAGCCGCTTGCAAAATGAAAGGAGGCATTTCCCTCCTTGGCTACAGCTTTGGCCAGCATTGTTTTTCCCGTTCCGGGAGGCCCGTAAAACAGCACGCCTCTCGGCAGCTTTGCGCCCATTTTCTCGTACTTTTCCGGACTTTTTAAAAAATCTATCACTTCCCACAACTCTTCCTTGACCTCTTCCAGCCCCGCAACATCCTTAAATGAAATATCCGGGATAACAGATGCCTTTGAAAAATCAACATTCATCGCAATATCCTCCTTTCCTGTTGTAGCTTTCTCTCTGAATCCTGATCTGCCTTTGATTCTGACAGCCAAAATGATGACTGCGGAGGCGGGAATCAGGATCTGTGACAGCAGTATGAAAATATTTATCGGAGCAAAAGCAGCCGATGCACCGGCATATTCCCTAAAAGCAAAACAGGATGACAGTACAAGAAGTGCTGAAAATAAAAAAATATTTGTATACAGCCTCAAATTAAACCTCCGCGCTAAAAATTTTCTACGTAAATATATTGCCCCGTATAGGATTTTCGATACTTGTATACAAGATTTTTCATGTGTGATAAAATTATTAACAACGATAATCCGGGTATAGATTATGGGGGAGATAAATATGAACATGAAAACCAACGACGAAAAATACGAAGTCCTGCTTACAAGCGTAAAAGACATCGTCGAAGCGGAGATGATAATAGGACTTATGAAAAGTGAGGGGATTCCCGCTGTAAGAAAGCATAATTTCACGGGAGATTATCTTGAGGTTCTGGGCAATTCCACGCCTTTCGGAGTGGACATTTTTGTTCCGCCTTCAGAACTCGAACGGGCTAAGGAAATCCTTTCCGCAGAGGCTGAAATAACCGACGAAGAAGTGTTTTCCGCTGTTGGCGGAGAACCGGAAATACAGGATACCGGCGAAAAATTTGAAAAAAACAGCAGGGGAATAGAAAACAGAAAAAAGGCAATGAAGTGGTTTATAAGAATCACCGTCGCTCTGATTTCGGTTCTGCTGATTTACGGACTGTTTTTCTTTGAGCAGTAAATAATATGATAAAAAAAGCTTGTCGTGTGACAGGCTTTTTTATATCAGGTATTTTATTCATCTATAAACTTTATAGTGCGGCTGTCTGCATCGATTTCCGTCATCGCACCCATGGGAAAAGCTATCTGAGGATAAGTGTGCCCGCATCTGAAATTTGTGATTACCGGTTTGCCGTGGGGAGCGATTACTTCATCGAATACTTCTTTTATGGTAAGCGCGGAGGAACCGTCGGTTTCTTCGCATTCAATAAACGGACCGAGAATTATTCCCGCCGCATCGTCGATTTTGCCGCTAAGAACCAGAGCATTCAGCATTCGGTCTATACTGTAGGGCTTTTCTCCGATATCTTCCAGAAACAGGATTTTACCTTTGGTGTCAATTTCAAAGGGAGAACCAAGGGTGGATACCACAAGGCAGAGGTTGCCGCCGGTTATTCTTCCGCGAGCTTTTCCCGGTACAAGGGTGTGCAGCTCTTCTCCCGGAGGATTTGAAATTTCCCCCTCAGGAAAACCGAAAAGACATTTTTTCAAAGCTTTGACGGTAGCCTCGTCGCTTCTTTCCCAGTTTATCGAGGGCATGGTGCCGTGAATCGTCATCATTCCGCATATGTTGTTTATTGCCATATGGAGAACGGAAATATCGCTGTAGCCCAAAAACAGCTTTGGGTTTTCGGATATAATTTTAAAATCTATCTTACCGAGAAGTCTGCCGCAGCCGTAGCCGCCTCTGAGACAGAATACCGCTTTTACGGATTTGTCGGAGAAGGAGTCATGGATATCCCTGAGCCTGACCTCGTCTGTTCCGGCCAGATATCCGTGCCTGGAAAAGCAGCTGGGATAGAATACAGGCTCGAGACCCAGGAGGGCAAGAGACTTTTCGGCGTTTACGATTTCTTTTTCTTTTGCGCAGGAGGCCGGTGCTATTACAGCGACCCGGTCGCCCTTTTTAAGTGGTTCGGGTTTAAACATGTCATCAGCCTTTCAATTATTTTGCCGCTATACAATATATGTGCTTTGCGGCTTATTTAACAATATAAAAAACAGCCGTGATTTTCTTGAAAATCGCGGATAATACTGCCTGTTTACAACCATTTTACTATGCTCCCGGTCAATTGTACAGGGGAAATAAAAGCACAATATATGGTGTTGTAACATAAATGAAATACTAAGTGAGGTGGATTTGCCTTGACATTTCGCCTAAAGGACTATATTATCTAATATATAAAAAACTTCAAAAGTATTATTTTTTACAGGCTCTGACTTTCGGCAACCGAAAACAAGGCCTGCTGAAAGGAATGGGACGATGATAAAGAGTATAATCAAAAGAGACGGAAGGGAAGTGCCCTTCGAACTTGACAAAATAACGGAAGCCATATTCATGGCGGCACAGGCTACCGGAGGAAGAGACAGAGCCACAGCTGAAAAGCTTGCAAATCAGGTTGTGGAATATATTGAAAATGAACTCAACGAAACAAAACCGTCCGTAGAATTTATTCAGGACGCTGTAGAAAAAATACTTATCGAAACCGGCCATGCAAGAACTGCCAAGGAATTCATCCTTTACAGATCAACCAGATCAAAGGTTCGCGAAATGAACTCCAAGCTCATGAAGACTCTGGAGAACCTCACATTTAAGGATGCCAAGGAAAGCGATGTCAAGAGAGAAAATGCCAATATTGACGGTGACACCGCCATGGGAACCATGCTCAAGTACGGATCGGAAAGTGCGAAGCAGTTCTATGAAATGTTCATTATTGACCCGAAGGTTTCCGAGGCTCACAGCAACGGAGACATTCATATTCACGACATGGACTTTTATACACTTACAACAACCTGCTGTCAGATTGATCTGATTAAGCTTTTTGAAGGCGGATTCTCCACTGGACACGGATTCCTCAGAGAACCGAATTCAATCCAGAGCTATGCCGCACTTGCCTGCATAGCCATCCAGTCAAACCAGAACGATCAGCACGGCGGACAGAGCATTCCGAACTTTGATTATGCCATGGCAAAGGGAATAAAGAAGAGCTACAGAAAGCTGTTCAAATCAAACCTTGCAAAATGCTTTGATATAATATGTGACCTTCCGGAGTCAAAGCTAAAGGCGGAAGAAATAATGGACATATTTGAAAAGGAATTCGATTATGTTCCGTCTCTTTCGGACAGAGCCGAGGAGGAAAAAATTCAGAAGGAAGTAATTTCTAGATATATTGACGATGAAGCTGCGGTTGACAAGATTGTTGGATTTGTCGGAAGAACAGCAGCCAAGGAGGTTGACAGAGAAACCTATCAGGCAATGGAGGCATTTATTCACAACCTCAATACAATGCATTCGAGAGCCGGAGCCCAGATACCTTTCAGCTCTGTAAATTACGGACTTGACACCTCGCCTGAAGGAAGAATGATAGTCAAGAACATCCTTCTTGCAACGGAAAGCGGCCTGGGAAACGGAGAAACACCGATATTCCCTATTCAGATATACAAGGTAAAAGACGGTATAAACTACAATGAAGGCGAACCGAACTACGATCTGTTCAAGCTTTCGCTGAGAGTATCCGCGGAAAGACTGTTCCCGAACTACTCGTTCATTGACGCTCCGTTCAATCTGAAATACTATAAGGAGGGTCAGCCGGAGACAGAAGTGGCATACATGGGCTGCAGAACCAGAGTAATAGGCAACGTATATGATCCGTCAAGAGAAATCGTAACAGGAAGAGGAAATCTGAGTTTCACATCAATCAACCTTCCGAGAATTGCAATAAATGCTCATAAGAATCTCGAACTCTTCTTTGATGATCTGGACAGAAAAATAGACCTGGCAATAAAGCAGCTTAATGAGAGATTTGCGATTCAGTGCGGCAAAAAAGTTAAAAACTTCCCGTTCCTGATGGGTCAGGGAATCTGGATAGATTCAGACAAACTGGGACCGGAGGACACTATAGAAGAGATACTCAAACACGGAACTCTGTCCGTAGGATTTATCGGGCTGGCGGAATGTCTGACGGCACTTATCGGAGCTCATCACGGAGAGACCGAAGAAGCCCAGAACCTTGGTCTTGAAATTATCGGATACATGAGAAAACGTATGGATGAAGAAAGCAAAAAGACCGGCCTCAACTATACACTTCTCGCAACACCTGCGGAAGGGCTGTCAGGAAGATTTGTCAGAATCGACAGAAAGAAATACGGCGTGATACCGGGAGTAACGGACAAGGATTATTACACCAATTCTTTCCATATTCCTGTAAGATACAACATATCTGCTTTTGATAAAATAAAACTTGAGGCACCATATCATGCTTTGACAAATGCGGGACATATCACATATGTTGAACTTGACGGAAACCCGGTAAACAACCTGGATGCATTCGAACAGGTAGTAAGATGCATGAAAGAAGCAGGAATAGGCTACGGTTCTATAAATCATCCGGTAGACAGAGACCCTGTATGCGGATATAATGGAATCATAGATGATGTTTGCCCGGGATGCGGACGAAGAGAAGCCGAAGATGAAAGATTCGAAAGAATAAGAAGAATAACCGGTTATCTCGTTGGTGACATGGACAGATGGAACGACGCTAAAACAGCCGAAGAGGCTGACAGGGTAAAACATTCTATGCCGGAAGAAGTTAAGTAAAGCTGAATGTTTTTTGCCATAGGTGAAAACAAACCCGGGTTAATTGTATATAATAATATGATTAACCTGGATTTTATTTTTAAAGAGAGGTGTCTATATGAAAAAACTTAATGTAGCCGTTATTTTCGGAGGATACTCAAGCGAATATGCTGTATCGCTTAAATCAGCGCACAATGTAATTACCCATCTGGACCGTGAAAAGTACGAAATAATTCCTGTGGGAATAACAAAAAACGGAGACTGGTTCAGATACTACGGTGATATTGATAAGATAATAACCGATGAATGGAACACAAAGCAGGACTGCAGTCCTATAGTGCTTGTTCCGGACAGAAGTGCAAAGGGAATACTTGAAATAAGAAGCGGAGCCCATCAGTTCACAAAAATCGATGTTCTTTTCCCTGTTATTCACGGCAGAACCGGAGAAGACGGATGCCTGCAGGGCCTTTTCGAGCTTACCGGAATACCTTATGTAGGCTGCGGAGTCCTCAGCTCAGCTATAGGAATGGATAAGGATATCGCGCACAGAATAGTTCAGACTATCGGAGTGAAAACCACAAAATACGTTGTGGCTGACGGAAAAGAAGCGGTTGATGACATAATCAGGAGAGCCGAAGGGCTTACATATCCTCTGTTTATCAAGCCTGCCTGCGCCGGATCGTCAATCGGAGTTTCTGAGGTTACAAACATTGACGAGTTCAAAGCCGCTGTTGAAGAGGCTGCAAAATACGGAAGCAAAATCAAGATAGAGGAAAAGGTTGTCGGCAGCGAAGTCGGATGCTCAATCATGGGAACCGGTGACAACCTGGTTATCGGTGAAGTGGATGAAATCGTTCTGGAATACGGGTTCCTGAATACACATCTTCAGGCAAATCCTGAAAAAGGCTCTGTAAACTCCAGCATAAGAATTCCGGCGGCATATCCAGAGGAAATACGTGAGAAGATAAAGGAAACCGCAGTAGCGATTTACAAGGTGATGGAATGCAAGGGCCTTGCAAGAGTTGATATGTTCGTTACAAAAGATAATGAGATTTATCTCAACGAAGTCAACACCATGCCGGGATTTACCACATACAGCAGATTCCCGCTTATGATGCAGGGTAAAGGCATAGAAATAGAAGAAGTGCTTGATTTCATGATTAATGACGCACTGACAAGATAGATATCGAAGTAAGACAGAAGGTGAATTTATGAGTGCAGAGCTGAGAATATCCGGCATAGTAAGAGAATCTATCGTTGACGGACCTGGAATGCGATTTGTGGTATTCTGTCAGGGATGCCCTCACAGGTGTGAAGGCTGTCATAATCCCCAGACTCATGACTTTGAAGGCGGGAATATGTGCTCCACCGACAGACTGCTGGAGGAAATCCGCAAAGACCCCATACTGAAAGGCGTGACTTTCAGCGGAGGAGAACCTTTCTGCCAGCCGAAGGAATTTTGCGAGCTTGCCGACGGTATACTTGATATGGGTATGGATATCATAGTATACAGCGGATATACTTTTGAAGAACTTTTGAAGCTGGGAGAGGACAATCCGTATATAACAGAGCTTTTGAAAAAATGCGATATTCTGATTGACGGAAGATTCGAACTTGAAAAAAGGAGTCTTGCTCTTCCTTTCAGAGGAAGCACCAACCAGAGAATTATAGATTTAAAGAAATCTATGTTGGAAGGTAAAGCAATTGAAAAAGAATTAAAGTAAATATATCCGGCGGGTTTAATTCGCCGGATATTTTTGATATAATTATTTGAATATCATATTATACAAAAGAGAGGCCTGGGAAGATGAGAGGAAAAACTTTTATTAAGGGAGCGGCCGTGCTGGGATTCGCCGGTCTGCTGGTTCAGATACTGGGAGCGGTGTTCAGAATACCGCTTGCGAACATTATAGGTGAAGAAGGTATGGGTTATTACCAGACCGCATATCCTATATATATTTTTCTGCTGGTATTCTCCACAAACGGAGCGCCGGCAGCTATATCAAAGATGACTTCCGAAAGGATAGCACAGGGGAACTATCGGGAAGCGCACAGAATTTTCAAAATATCCTTTATTCTGATGATAATAATAGGGATTATTACATCTGCAGCCGTATTCGCAGGTGCAAAGTCAATAGTAAGCTTTTTCGGTGATCCGGGAGCGTACTATGCGATGATTGCGATTGCACCGGCCCTGCTTTTCGTCCCTATAATGGCGGTTTTCAGAGGATATTTTCAGGGCTATCAGATAATGGGGCCGACAGCGGGCTCGCAGCTTACCGAACAGGTTGTCAGGGTGGCGGCGGGTCTTACACTGGCTGTGGTTCTCGTGCCTAAAGGAATAGAATACGCCGCAGCCGGAGCTTCCGGTGCAGGAAGTATAGGTCCTGTTTTCGGAACTCTGTTCATATTGGCAGTGTATATGATAGTGAAAAAAAACAGAGTACTGCCGTTTGACAAAGAAAACACCGAAGGCTTCAAAGGGGATTCTGGCAAAACTATTCTGGCAAGGCTGGCGGGTATAGCCATTCCTATAACTATAGGCGTATCGATTTTTCCGATAATGAATCTTGTGGATCTTATCGTTGTTATGAGAAGACTTCAGGACGTGGGATTCTCAACGGCTGCGGCAAACGGACTGTACGGACAGCTTTCCGGATATGCGGGCCCTATAATAAATATACCTCAGGCCATGGCCCTGGCGGTTTCTCTCAGTCTTGTACCTGCTGTTGCTGCGGCAAACAGCGTTGGGGACAAGCCGTTTCTGGATCAGAATATCAAGCTGGGCCTGAGAACAGCTCTTATTATAGGCATTCCGTGTTCTCTGGGTCTGATGATAATACCTAAACAGATAATACATCTTATTTATCCTCTTCAGGCGGAGGGGGCGGACGCTGCTGTTTCATGTCTTTTCTGGCTTGGAGCCGGAGTTGTCTTTATATGCGTGGCACAGGCTATGGCAGGAATTCTGCAGGGACTGGGGAGACCTATGCTGTCTGTATTCGGAATAGTAGCCGGTGCCGCTGTAAAATATGCTGTATCCTATATTCTTATCGGCATTAAAGCCCTGAATGTATCCGGAGCAGCAATCGGAACTTCTGCGGGACTTTTGACGGCAGCTCTGGTAAACATGTATTTTGTAAACAGAATTGCGAAAACAAATCATGATTTAAGGCTTGCTGTGGCAAAGCCTCTCATGTGCGGAGTACTGATGACCGGAGTTGTGGCGATAATAAGCTTCGGAGTAGGCTTTTTCATACAAAGCAGAATCATCACGGTTATATCGGTAGGGGCGGCGGCTTTCACATATGCGGCGGCGCTTATCAGAACCGGGACAATACTGCCCGATGAGATAAGAACTCTTCCGAAAGGAGATAAATTATACAGATTGCTGACAAAGCTTAATATAGCAGAATGAAGAAATAAGGAGGAAAAGAAAGTTGAGCGGAGAAATTAAAAACATCACAGTTTTCGGACCGGGAATGATGGGCAGCGGAATAGGAATTCAGTTTGCCCAGAAAGGCTGCAATGTGGTTCTGAGGGCCAGAGCTCAGTTTGAAGAAGATTATGCAGTTGAAAATATCGACAGAAACATAAAAGATATGATAGAAAACGACTGCATGACAATCGAAGAAGGGGAGCATATCAAGAAAAATATTAAAATAATATATGATATTAATGAAGCTGTAAAGGATGCAGACTTAATCTTCGAATGTGTTATTGAAGATATGCAGGTAAAACAGGATCTGTTTAAAGAACTCGATGAAATCTGCCCTGAAAATGTTATTCTGGCTACCAACACATCGGTAATGAGTATAACGGAGATTGCATCAAAATCTGTACACCGAGAAAGAATCGTGGGAACTCATTTCTGGAACCCGGCATTCCTCATTCCTCTGGTTGAAATTATCAGAACAGAGGATACATCCGATGAGGTGGTGGACAAGGTTTACGGATTCCTTAAAGAAGCGGGAAAAAGACCTGTAAAGGTAAACAAGGACGTTCCGGGATTTATTGGAAACAGACTCCAGCACGCTCTTCTGAGAGAAGCATTATACATAGTTGAAAACGGTATTGCGGATGCCGCTACTGTTGATGAGGCGGTAAAATACGGTTTCGGCATGAGAACTCCGGTTCTCGGACCTATGGAACATGCTGATATGGTCGGAACTGATCTGAGCCTTTCAATTCAGACATACCTCCTGAAGCATCTTGCTTCATCCACAGAGCCTTCCCACATCCTGAAGGACTGTGTTGAGAAGGGAGATCTGGGATTTAAATCCGGCAAAGGAATTCAGGAATGGTCACCGGAAGAGGTGGCGGCTTCGAAGAGAAGACTCAACGACCATCTGCTTAAAAGCTTAAAAGACAGGTAGACGGTTTATGGAATGGACTGAAAAACATACAGAAGAACTGGTGGCGGAGATGCGAAAAATGTATCCGGCACCGGAATGTGCTTTGAATTTCGGAAGCCTTTTTCAGCTGCTGACAGCGGTTGCGCTGTCTGCCCAGACAACAGACAAACAGGTAAATGTGGTGACTGAGGCTCTTTTCAGAGATTATCCAGATGCGGAAACTATGGCGAAGGCAGAGCCGGAAACTATAGCGGGTTACATAAGAAGAATTGGGATGTACAAGACCAAGGCCAGAAATATAGTCGAAACCTCAAAGATTCTGGTAAGGGATTATGGCGGGCAGGTGCCTGAAAGCTTCAATGAGCTTGTAAAGCTTCCGGGAGTAGGCAGAAAGACTGCAAATGTTGTTCTGGCAGTGGGCTGCGGTGTGCCGGCGATTCCGGTGGACACCCATGTTTTCAGAGTGTCGAACAGAATAGGCATTGTAAGGGAAAAGGATGTACTTAAGACAGAGCTGGGTCTTATGGCTAAACTGCCGAAGGAAACCTGGATAGACATGCATCACGCTCTGATATGGCATGGCAGACTGGTATGCAAGGCAAGAAAGCCTGAGTGTGAGAACTGTGGTCTTACAGGAATCTGCGAGTTTTACAGTAATAAGTAGGTGCGGATTTTTCTGCAGAGGAAGGAAAACAGGAATAAGATGAGAGAGATTGAAATTAACAGAGAAGGACATCTGATGTTCGCAGGAGCGGACACGGTCAGACTGGCTGAGGAGTACGGGACTCCTCTTTATGTGGTTGACGAAGGATATATCGAGGAAAGATGCAGGGAGATAAAGAAAACTTTTATTGAAAAGTATCCGAATGCAAATGCTGTATATGCCAGCAAGGCGCTGCAGACTCTCGATGTATGCAGAACAGTCAGCAGAGAGGGGCTGGGACTGGACACGGTTTCCGGCGGAGAAATATATGCTGCTTTAAAAGCGGGAGTTGATCCGGGAAAAATAGTATTCCACGGAAACAACAAAACACCGGAAGAAATTAGATTTGCCATCGACAGCAATGTGGGCAGATTTGTAGCGGACAACGAATATGAGCTTCACCTTATAGACAAAATCGCCGGAGAAGCCGGCAAAAAAGCTGCGGTTCAGCTTAGAGTCACTCCCGGAGTGGACAGTCACACCCATAAATTCATTTCCACAGGCAACATCGATTCAAAGTTCGGAATTTCCCTCGAAAAGGAAACCAGAAACCGGATTATTAAATTTGCCATGGAGTCTGAAAATATTGACCTGAGAGGATTTCATTTTCATGTAGGCTCACAGCTGATGGAAAACGATTCTCACCTCATGGCTCTGGACATAGTATTAAATCTAATAAAAGATGTGAAGTCTGAACTCGGATTTGAAGCGGGAGAACTGAATCTCGGAGGAGGCTTCGGCGTAAGATACGTCGACGGAGAAGAAACCGTAAAGGTAATGGATTTCACTGATCCTATGATGGAAAAAATCAGCGGATTCTGCAGCTCGGAAGGGCTGATTCTGCCTCAGGTATTTATTGAGCCGGGAAGATGGATAGTGGGAAATGCAGGTATTACGCTTTATACTGTTGGAAGTATCAAAGAAATACCGGGAATAAAAACCTATGTGGCGGTTGACGGAGGAATGCCGGACAACCCGCGTCCTATTCTGTATCAGGCCGAATACGAGGCAGTTGTTGCGGACAAGGCGGGAAGCGCTGCAGGCAAAACAGTATCGGTAGTGGGAAAATGCTGCGAGAGCGGTGATGTGCTTATCGAAAAGATTGCAGTGGCTGATGATATTGCAGGCGGAGATGTGTTATGCGTATTCACAACAGGAGCATATAATTATTCAATGGCCAGCAACTACAACAGAATACCCAGACCTGCAGTGGTCATGGTGAAAGACGGAAAAGCCAGACTGTCCGTAAAAAGAGAAACCTGGGAGGATCTGATAAGCCGGGAGATATAACGGTATACTGCCGGAAAAATTACGGCGTAATCGGACAGACAGGGAATTAGAGAATTAATTCAGCAAGGTAAGGAGATTAATCATGGCAAGGTATAAAGAAAAAAACAAAAAATCAAAGGCGCCGGTGCTGATAGCACTTCTGATTTTGGCGCTTATAGCAGCCGGGGCAGTGTTCTATCTGTTCGGGGGAACAAGAAGCACGGATCTGGGCGGAGAAACAACCGTGGAAATACCTGAAGGAAGCTCGGCAAAGGCGATTACAGCTATTCTAAAAGAGAATGACCTGGTCATGAATGAAATCTCTTTTGAACTCTATATAAGAATGAACAAAGCTTCTGCGGATCTGAGACCAGGTGAATACACTTTCGGACCCGGAAGAGTTACATATGCGGATATTCTGGCAGAACTGATGAAAGGAAACAAGGATGCAAACACTGTTACTGTTACGGTTCCTGAGGGATATACAGTAGTTCAGGTGGCTGAACTGATGGATGAAAAAGGCCTGGTTTCAAAGGATGATTTCCTTTACTGCGCAGCAAACATGGATACGACATATGAATATATTCCGGAAGGTAACGATTATAAGCGTCTTGAAGGTTTCCTTTTCCCGGAAACGTACAATATAGGAAATGACTGGTCGTCGGAGCAGATTATCAATATGATGCTGGCGCAGTTTAATGAAAACTGGACAAGTGACAGACAGGCAAGAGCCGACGAAATGGGAATGACCGTAAGGGAAATTGTCACTCTGGCGTCCCTTGTGGAAAGAGAAGCGAAGATAGACGAAGAAAGGCCTGTAATAGCGGATGTAATATACAACAGACTTGAGGCGGATATGCTGCTGCAGATTGATGCGACAGTTCAGTATGCTTTGGGAAAACAGAAGGACAGGCTGCTGTACTCAGATCTTGAAATAGATTCTCCGTACAATACATATAAATATAAAGGACTGCCGGTGGGACCGATAGCATCCCCGGGAACAGCATGCATAGATGCTGCCCTTTATCCGGCGGACACCCCGTATTTCTATTATCAGACATCAATAGATGGTGACGGTTCTCACTATTTTTGTGAGACCTATGAAGAGCATTCTGCATACAGTGCTCAGAAAGAATAATACCGGAGATTCTTATGATTTATGAAAAACTGATAAATAATATAGGCAAAGACAAAGTATTAAAAAATGTTCCTCTCAGGGAGCATGTTTCCTTCCGGGTGGGAGGACTCTGTGACTTCATGGTATTTCCGTCATCGGCGGAAGAGACGGCGGCGGCAGCTGAAATCTGCAGAGCCGAAAACACACCTTACTATATTCTGGGAAACGGGACAAATGTTATAGCTCCCGATGAAGGATACAGAGGAACGGTAATTAAAATAGGAAAAAATTTCAGCGGAATACGCTGCGAAGAAAACCGGATTTTCGCTCAGGCCGGAGCTTTGCTGTCAGCGGTATCCAATACTGCTCTTGACAATTCTCTTGAAGGTCTTGAGTTCGCGGGAGGAATTCCCGGTTCCACAGGGGGCGGAATAATAATGAACGCCGGAGCCTACGGAGGAGAGCTGAAGGATGTGGTTGAAAAGGTTACGGTTCTGGATAAAAACGGTAAAATTCGCACAGTGAGCCGCGAAAAATGTGAATTTGCATACAGAAGCAGCGCGTTCCAGAAAAGCGGCGACATAGTGCTTGAGGCGGAATTTTCTCTGAATCCGGGAGTCCGTGAGGAAATACTCGGAAAGATGAAGGATTTTTCCCGAAGAAGAGCCGAAAAACAGCCGCTGAGTTTCCCCAGCGCAGGCAGTACTTTCAAGAGACCTGAAGGGTATTTTGCAGGGAAACTTATTGAGGACAGCGGACTTAAGGGAATCTGTGTAGGCGGAGCTCAGGTTTCGGAGCTTCATGCAGGATTTGTGATTAACAGAGGAGGGGCTACTGCTTCAGATATTCTGGAGCTTATTGAGCTTGTCAGAAATACAGTGTATGACAGGTTTAAGGTTATGCTTCAGCCTGAAGTCAGGGTAATGAAATAAAATGGACAGGATAAAATGGGATTATCATACGCATACAGTGTTTTCGCACGGTAAAGGAACAATAGAGGACAATGTGAAAGCAGCTGTGAAGATGGGGCTGACCAGAGTGGCTATATCCGATCACGGACCGGGGCATATTTCTTATGGGGTAAAAAGAGACCGGTTTAAGGATATGCGTCTGGAAATCGACATGTTAAAAATCAGATATCCGGAGATTGAAATTCTTCTCGGAGTTGAAGCAAACGTGATTAACAGGTCCGGAGCCCTGGACATTACTGAGGAAGAAAAGGAAATCTTCGATATTGTTATGGCGGGATATCATTACGGAGCCTTTGGAGAGGAACCGGGACACGATTTTGGTGTTCATGCAAAAAATCTCCTGCTGAACTGCTTCGGTACAAGCACTCAAAAGCTGAAAGCTGCGAATACCGAACTTATGGTTAAAGCGATTTACGAAAATGAGCTTCTGGCTGTTACGCATCCGGGAGCAAAGTACGATATATATATAAATGAAGTTGCCAGGGCATGCGCCGACAGAGGCGTATGGATGGAAATCAACAACAGTCACCCCTATCTGACTGCTAAAACCATAGCAGAGGCAGCTGAGTTCGATGTGACATTTGTTATTGGAAGCGATGCGCATGTGCCTCACAAGGTGGGGCATTGCGAAAAGGCTGCAGCAAGACTCAGGGAATCGGGAGTTGACAGGAAAAGGGTAGTGAATCTGCTGTAATTTATTTTACGGCTTAATGAAAATTAATTATGAAAGGAGTGAGAAAATGAAATTTCTTATCGTAACCGGAATGTCCGGAGCGGGAAAAAGCAATGCGGTAAAAATACTGGAGGATATGGGATTCTACTGCATAGACAACATGCCTCCGAGACTGATAAACCGTTTCATAGAATTATCCGATATGGGAACCGGCGAAATCGAGAAAGCGGCTTTTGTAATCGACATAAGAGGCGGAGAATTCTTCGATGATCTGACTCAGAGCATTAACGAACTGAAATCCGCAGGAAGCAAATTTCAGATTCTCTTCCTTGAAGCCGGAGATGAAGTACTCATCAGAAGGTACAAAGAAACAAGAAGAACTCATCCTATGAGCGGCGGCGAGGGAATCCATGCCGGAATAAAAAGAGAGAGACAGAGACTTCAGGATATACGAAAAATGTCGGACTTTATTATCGATACCAGTACTATGAAGCCTAACCAGCTGAGGCAGGCGATACAGGAAATTTTCGATAATGAGGAAAAGGGAAAAACAAACAGGCTGTCAATTACGGTAATGTCCTTCGGGTACAAATACGGGATACCCCTTGACGCGGACAACGTATTTGACATGAGATTTATTCCGAATCCTTTTTACCTGAAAAGCCTGAAGAAACTTACCGGAAACAACCGCAAGGTAAGAGACTACGTTATGAAGTGGGATGAGACAAAATTATTTATCGAAAATGCAAACAGACTTGTTACAGATCTCGTTCCGTATTATATCAAACAGGGAAAATCCAGTCTTGTAATATCTTTTGGCTGCACAGGGGGGCAGCACAGGTCTGTGGCAGTCGCCAACGAGTTCTATGAACTGCTGAAAAACCAGGGATACAGGGTGAATATTATTCACAGAGATTTATAACCCGTCGGGGAGTGATGATAATGAATAAGATATTCTGCGGAGAAGGACCCAGGATAACCGTTATTGGCGGTGGAACAGGGATGTCCGTAATACTTAGAGGGCTGAAAAAAATAACAGGTAATCTGGCGGCTGTAGTTACTATGGCGGATGACGGGGGAGGCTCCGGAATGCTCAGAGAAGATCTGGGGATGCTGCCTCCGGGAGATATAAGAAGCTGCCTGCTGGCTCTGGCAGATGTGGAAAACGACTTCGGCGAGCTTATGCAGTACAGATTCAGTGACGGAATGCTGGCAGGACAGAATATGGGAAACCTGATAATAGCGGGGCTTACAATGATGGCCGGCAGCTTTGAAAAGGGACTTGAAAAAGCTCACGACATTTTCAGAATAAGCGGAAGAGTTATTCCGGTAACTTGTGAGGAGGTGACGCTCTGCGCTCATCTGACCGGGGGAACTATAGTGAAGGGCGAGTCCAACATTCCCAGAACAGTAATAGCAGGAGAAGGAAGAATAAAAGACGTTTTTCTGGAGCCGGGCAATGTACGTACTATTGACGATGCGAGAACGGCAATACGAAGAGCGGATATTATTATTATCGGACCGGGAAGTTTGTATACCAGTCTGATTCCGAATTTCCTCGTGGGTGGAATCGGTGAAGAGCTTACGGACAGCGATGCAATTAAAATACTTGTGTGCAATGTCATGACTCAAAAGGGTGAGACCGACGGATTTTCACCTTCGGATCATGTCAGGGAAGTCGAAAAATATATGAGAGGCTCGAAACTGGATTACGTTCTGGTAAACAGCAAGATGGCTGATGTACAGACCTCGGAAAGATACCGGGAGGACGGCTCATCGCAGGTTGTTCTGTCGCCGGGCGAAAAAGAGGAAATCGAAAGCCGGGGAATAACAGTAATAGAGGACGATTTTATAGATATCCGCATGGGTTACATAAGACATAACGCGGATAAGATAGCGGGAAAAATACTGGAGATATTTGACAACAGAGACCTGCCTCTGTTATGCAGCTTCTGCGGAGAGCATGATTAGCTTCAGGCAGAACATGATTAGTCATGTAGTAAGAATACACGGATTATGATATAATGTTTTCAAAATATATTTAGCATGAGGAAGAATTATGAAGAAGGAAACCAGTGCTGGCGGCGTGGTATTGGTTGGAAATGCCATTCTGCTGTTAAAAAAATATAATGGTGACTGGGTCCTGCCTAAAGGGAGAATCAAGCCTATGGAGACTCTGGAGCAGACTGCCCTGAGAGAGGTCTGCGAGGAGAGCGGAGTTAAAGGAGAAATTATATTCTATTTAGGGAATATTACATATATGCTTAATTCCAG
Organism: Bacillota bacterium; assembly: GCA_030526325.1. Classification (GTDB taxonomy): domain Bacteria; phylum Bacillota; class Clostridia; order Peptostreptococcales; family Anaerovoracaceae; genus RGIG1899. The sequence continues at coordinate 1,064 of JAUNCY010000016.1, read as the reverse complement.
AAATCCAAAAAGAGAGAAGACGGAAAAAACAGTACACTGGTACTTTATGCGGGCAAAAAACATGGAATGCGTTCCGCTGAGAAAGGAGGGCTTCATTGAAGCCAAATACATTCCTATTGAGAAAGCCATAGATATGGCTCGCTATGATGATGAAAGAAAGATAATCATTAAAGCAGCCGAATATTATCAGAATGAAATTAACAAAGGGGAATAGCATATGTCATTTTCGTCAGACATAAAGAGCGAGCTGGCACAGATAATGCCGGACAGAAGATGCTGCATGCTTGCCGAAATATCGGGAATTCTGAGAACCTGCGGGTCAATAAGACTGGCAGGTCTTAATAAAATTAATTACCGTCTTGTTACCGAAAACGCTGCTGCGGCGAGGAAGATAATAAGGCTGATGAAGGAGTATTTCGGAATCAGGCTGGAACTTGTGATAAGCAAAAACATGATGCTCAAGAAAAACAACTTCTACGAAATGATAATAAGCGAAGATATGCGCTGCCAGGAGATTCTGAGAGAGACCGGAATATTAAAGGTTCAGGACGGTTTCAATGTTTTCGATTACGGGATAGACGAGCGCATAATTAAGAAGAAATGCTGCAAAAAAGCATTTCTCAGGGGAGCATTTCTGGGCAGCGGTTCTATTACGGACCCGGAAAAGGCCTATCATATGGAAATTGTCACAGCAAATCCTGTTCTGGCAAAGGATATTATAAAGCTTATGGGTCAGTTCAAGCTCAAGGCTAAGGATGTGGTCAGAAAGGATACGACGGTAGTTTACATAAAAGACAGCAGTCAGATAAGCGATTTTCTGAACATAACCGGCGCCCACAAGGCCCTGCTGGAACTGGAAAATGTTAAGCTTCTTAAAGAAATCGTAAACAGAACCAACCGTCTTGTGAACTGTGACAATGCAAACATGGATAAAACCTTAGCGGCATCGGAGAAACAGATAGCCGCGATAGAGAAGATTTTCAGTGTAAAGAGCCCGGACTGGCTGCCGCCTAAGCTGAGGGAAATCGCTCTTTTGAGAGTGGAGGAGCGGGAAGCCTCTCTTC
>JAUNCY010000015.1 GCA_030526325.1 Bacillota bacterium | reverse complement strand
ATCTTAACATTATTTGGTGGATTTAACGACTGCATTTAAATGATACTACTCCAGTTTATAATGGTTAATAGTTCCCTCACGCAAATTACGTTGTTGGCAGTTGTCAAGGTACATATTACAACCTTGTTCAAATGTGATTGTTCTGGTTTCAGACATTTGCAATTACTTCATAGTAAAATCCCTTTCAAATTAACAAAAAAAGTTGGACACATCATGGTTAAAAATCCCCAAATGATGTGTCCAACTAAAAAGTTTTACATTTTTACTTTCAAGAAATTTTCAAAAATCCTAAAACCCTTGTAATTCCTTATTTATTCATTGCTTCCTCAACAGCAACTGCAACTGCAACGGTAGCTCCGACCATAGGGTTGTTGCCCATGCCGATGAGACCCATCATTTCCACGTGAGCGGGAACGGATGAGGAACCTGCGAACTGGGCATCGCCGTGCATTCTTCCCATGGAGTCGGTGAGACCGTAGGAAGCAGGGCCTGCAGCCATGTTGTCCGGGTGGAGAGTACGTCCTGTGCCGCCGCCGGAAGCAACGGAGAAGTACTTCTTGCCGTTTTCAACAGCCCATTTTTTGTATGTGCCTGCAACCAGATGCTGGAATCTTGTAGGGTTGGTGGAGTTTCCTGTGATGGATACGTCAACGCCCTCGGAAATCATGATAGCTACGCCTTCCTGAACATCGTTTGCACCGTAAACTCTTACCTGGCTTCTTTCTCCCTTGGAGTAAGCCTTTTCTCTTACAACAGTAAGCTCTGTTGTGGCAAAATTGTAATCAGTTTCAACATAGGTGAAACCGTTGATTCTTGAAATGATGTAAGCCGCATCCTTGCCGAGACCGTTGAGGATAACTCTCAGAGGTCTTTTTCTTACTTTATTAGCGGTTTTTGCTATGCCTATTGCTCCTTCTGCAGCTGCGAAGGATTCGTGGCCTGCCAGGAAACAGAAGCAGTCTGTTTCTTCTCTGAGAAGCATTGCAGCCAGATTGCCGTGACCGAGACCTACATTTCTGTTTTCGGCAACAGAGCCCGGAATACAGAATGCCTGAAGTCCGAGACCGATTTTTTCTGCGGCTTCTGAAGCGCTTTTTACTCCTGATTTGATGGCAATCGCACATCCGAGAGTGTAAGCCCATACGGCATTTTCAAAAGCGATAGGCTGAACGCCCTTAACTATTTCCGATACATTAATTCCCTTTGATTCGCAAAGCTGTGCAGCCTGTTCAAGTGATTCGAAACCATACTGAGCAAGTTCACGGTTCACTTTGTCGATTCTTCTTTCATAACCTTCAAATTTAATCATTTCAGCCGCCTCCTTACTCATGTCTCGGGTCAATATATTTAACAGCTTCGTCAAAGCGGCCGTAGGTGCCTATGTTCTTTTCATAAGCTTCCTTAGGGTCGATGCCTTTTCTGATCTGTTCCATCATTTTGCCCAGATGCACAAATTTATATCCGATAACTTCATCATCCTCGTCAAGACCTATCTCCAGAATATAACCTTCAGCCATTTCCAGATATCTCACGCCTTTTTCCTTAGTGCCGAACATAGTGCCCACCTGGGAACGGAGACCTTTTCCGAGATCCTCGAGGGATGCTCCCACAGGAAGTCCGCCTTCGGAGAATGCGGTCTGGCTTCTTCCGTAAGCCAGCTGTTTGAAGATTTCTCTCATAGCCACGTTGATAGCGTCGCATACCAGGTCTGTGTTGAGAGCTTCCAGAAGAGTTTTGCCCTGAAGAATTTCGGCAGCCATAGCAGCTGAATGAGTCATGCCGCTGCAGCCTAGAGTTTCTACGAGAGCCTCTTCAATTATTCCGTCTTTTACATTCAGTGTGAGCTTGCATGCGCCCTGCTGCGGAGCACACCAGCCGATGCCGTGGGAAAGACCGGAGATGTCTTTGATTTCCTTGACCTTGACCCATCTGCCTTCTTCCGGAATAGGAGCAGGACCGTGGTCCGGGCCTTTTTTTACACAGTACATTTCCTGTACTTCGTGCGAGTAATTCATGATAGGTTTCCTCCTTTAATAGTAAATCCTGAATAATCAGTTTTCGCTGTCCGGAATATCTATTTCGAACAGATCCTGTTCAACAGGATAGACTTTATGATAACAGTCATCGCTGTCAGCGATTTTGTCTTTATTAATAATATAGTAAACGCCTCTGCCTCTGGCAGCCGTTCTGCCGTCCGGGAGATAAATCTCCGCGATTGCAATATAAACCTTTTCTCTTACTTCGTCAAGCCATCCTGCTGCGGTAAGCTGAGTATTTGACGGAACGGGAATCAGATATTGTGTATTAAGCTCAATTGTGTAGGCGGACATTTCCGGATCGATGACCGACATGGCTCTGCCTGCGGTTTCATCGAGAATACTGCATATGATGCCTCCGTGGAGTATGCCGGGATGACCCTCGTGAGCGGTTTTGGCATTGAAAACGCAGACAATTTTACGGTTGTCGATTTCATAGAAAGACACCTGAAGACCGCTTTCGTTCTCGCTGCCGCATACGAAGCAGTCTTTGGAATTAGCCTGTTTGGATATAACTTTGTGTAACATTGTAACTGCCTTCTTTGTTGTTTATTTTGTCAAAACTGCGGGCGCAAGTGATGCGCCCGTATTGATGTTTATTCGATAATTGTAATGAGTTCTCCCGCTTCAACCTGCTGGCCTTCCTTGATGTATACGGTGCCGACGGTGCCGGCTACCGGTGTGAGGATGTTTGTTTCCATCTTCATGGCCTCGATTACGGCTACAGGCTGGTTCGGTTCAACCTTGTCGCCTTCCTTAACGAGAACCTTAACGATATTGCCCGGGATATTTGCACCGATTTCGTTTGGATTTTCTTTGTCAGCGTAGAGCTTGAGCGATGTTACGGCAGAGGTCTTTGCAGCCTTGTCGTGAATAACTGCTATTCTTCTGTTGCCGTTGACTTCGAATACAACCTCTCTGTTGCCTTCGTCATCAATGCCTCTTACTTCAACCAGCTTGATTACCAGGACTTTACCTTCCTCAATGGCAACTTCGCAGGTTTCGCCTTCAACCAGACCGTGGAAGAAAATATCACTTCCCATGAGTCTGAGGCTTCCTTCTTCGGCAAGACCCTTGATATATGTTTCATATACCTTCGGATAAAGAGCATAGCTGAGAATCTGTCTGATGCTGGGCTCGTATCCGAGAAGCTCTCTGAGATGTTCTCTGTCAGCGTCGAAATCTTCAGGAGGGAGAAGTTCTCCCGGTCTGCATTCGATATAAGGTTTGCCTTTGAGTACCAGATCTCTGAGCTTTTCAGGGAAGCCGCCTTCAGGCTGACCCATCATACCCTCAAAGTAGGATACTATAGAATCAGGGAAGTCGATTTCAGCAGCTTTTTCGTAAATGTTTTCAGGAGTCAGATCGTTCTGAACCATGAAGATAGCCATATCGCCTACAGCCTTGGATGAAGGAGTTACCTTTACGATATCGCCCAGCATGCCGTTTACCTGCTTGAACATTTCCTTAACTTCGTCGAATTTATGACCGAGGCCGAAGCTTTCAACCTGAGGCTTCAGATTTGAATACTGACCGCCCGGAATTTCATATTTGTAAATTTCTGCGGTTCCCGCTCTGAGACCGGATTCGAACTGTGCGTATACAGGTCTTACAGCATCCCAGTAATCTGAGATTTTCTGCAGGTCGTCGATAGGGAGCTTTGTGTCTCTTGCAGTGTTTTCAAGCGCTGATACTATTGAGTTCAGTGCCGGCTGGCTTGTAAGACCGGACATGCTGTTGAAAGCGGTGTCCGCGATATCCACACCTGCGCCTGCAGCCATGAGTACGGTTGCAACGCCGTTGCCGCTTGTATCATGAGTATGAAGGTGGATAGGAATGGATATTTCATCCTTAAGAGCACGTATGAGTTTGTCTGCAGCCATAGGTTTGAGGAGAGCTGACATATCCTTGATGCCGAGAATGTGAGCGCCTCTCTTTTCGAGCTCCTTAGCCATTTTAACATAATATTTAAGTGAATATTTATCTCTTGTCTCGTCGAGTATGTCTCCGGTGTAGCAGATGCAGGCTTCGCAGACTTTGTTCTGGTTGAGAACCTCGTCCATGCAGACCTCCATGCCCTGTATCCAGTTAAGGGAGTCGAATACACGGAAAACGTCAATGCCGTGGGCAGCGGACTGTTTTACAAATTCTCTTACTACATTGTCCGGATAGTTTTTATAGCCTACTCCGTTTGCTCCTCTGATGAGCATCTGGAGAAGAACATTAGGAATTTTTTCCCTTATTATCTGAAGTCTTTCCCATGGGGATTCCTTCAGGAATCTGTAAGCAACGTCGAAGGTTGCACCGCCCCACATTTCAAGTGAGAACAGGTCTTTTCCGATAACAGACATAGCCGGAGCGATTTTTGCCATGTCGACGGTTCTGAGTCTTGTTGCCATGAGGGACTGGTGAGCGTCACGCATGGTTGTGTCTGTGAGAAGGAGCTTCTGCTGCTCGAGAACCCAGTCTGCCAGACCTTTAGGACCGTGGTCGTCAAGATACTGCTTTGTTCCGTAAAGCGGCTTTTCCGGAATCTCGAATTTAGGCACTCTAGGAACGTCAAACTGAGGCTTGAAGCCCTTTGACTCGTTGACAACTTTGTTTCCTATATATTTGAGAACCTTGAGCTCCTTGTCTCCTTTTGAAGAAATGTTGAGAAGCTCAGGATAGTCTGCAATGAATCCTGTGTCGCACTGACCGTTTTTGAATACTTCGTGGTTCAGTACGTTAAGCAGGAAGCCGATGTTTGTCTTAACACCCTGAATCTTTGTGTCTCTGAGGGCTCTCTTTGACTTGTTGATAGCGTCCTCAAAGGTTCTGGAATGGGAAGTAACTTTTACAAGAAGGCTGTCGTAATACGGGGTGATTACGGAACCGGTGAATCCGTTGCCGCCGTCAAGTCTTATTCCGTATCCGGAACTTGTTCTGTACACATCCAGTTTTCCTGTGTCAGGAGCAAAGTTGTTTGCCGGGTCCTCTGTTGTTACACGGCACTGAATAGCATATCCGTTTATGGATATGCTCTCCTGATTCGGAATTCCGATTTCAGGGGAGTTGAGAGGATAACCCTGGGCAATCATAATCTGTGACTGAACGATGTCCACTCCTGTTATCATTTCAGTAACAGTGTGTTCAACCTGAATTCTCGGGTTCATTTCTATGAAGTAATGATTTCCTTTGCTGTCCATAAGGAACTCTACTGTTCCCGCGCTTCTGTAGTTAACCGCACCTGCGATTTTGAGAGCGTCGGCGCAGATCTGTTGTCTTTTCTCTTCGCTGAGGCATAAAGAAGGCGCAAATTCGATAACCTTCTGATGTCTTCTCTGAATAGAGCAGTCTCTTTCAAAAAGATGTACCAGATTCCCCTGAGTATCTCCGAGAACCTGTACTTCTATGTGCTTTGGCTTGTCGAGATATTTTTCGATGAAGATTTCATCGCTTCCGAAAGCTTTCTTTGATTCGCTTTTTGCGCTGTGGTATTCTGCGATGAGAGCATCTTCGGAATTTACAACTCTCATTCCTCTGCCTCCGCCTCCTGCGGAAGCCTTAAGCATAACCGGATAGCCGCATTCTCTGGCAACCTGAACTGCCTCCTCGTCGGATTCAACAGCCTTGCTGCCGCCCGGAATGGTTGGCACGTTTACGGATTTAGCAACTATTTTTGACTGAATCTTGTCACCGAGGGCATTCATCATTTCGTGTGTAGGTCCGATAAATACAATTCCTTCCTCTTCGCATTTTCTTGCAAATTCAGCGTTTTCAGCCAGGAATCCGTAACCCGGATGGATAGCGTCAACTCCCTTTGCCTTTGCGAGGCCGATAATCTCGTTTATTCCGAGATATGCATCGACCGGAGTTTTTCCTTTGCCGACCTGGTAGGATTCGTCCGCAATGGTTCGGAACAGGGAATTTTTATCCTCTTCGGAATAAATAGCAACGGATCTTATGCCCATTTCTTTGCAGGCACGAAATACTCTGATAGCTATTTCACCTCTGTTTGCCACTAAAATTCTCTTGAATTTTTTCATATAAACACTCCTTATATAATGATTTTCATACGATTTTTGTGTTAAAAATTAAACATATTATTGTAGAAAATTTTATGAATAACAATTAATCATTAATAATTTATTATATTAAAAAACTTCGGTATAGGCAAGAATTTTATGACCTTAATAAGGTGTTTTGCGGAAAAAACGGCCTAACTGTGAGAAAAATATGTTAAAAAAAGGAATAAGCCATATGCAGAGCGGATAAAACCGGTAAAATGTTCGTGAATCAAGTTCCTGCCCCGATAAAAAACACGGTAAAAAGCCGGGTCTGAAATTTTTTATTAAAAAATAATAAGAGTTGAATTATTTTCGTTTTAATCTGTTGACGTAAAACGGAAATAAAATGTATAATGTTGTTAGACTTTAAAGCGTTAAAGGATAAAAGGAAAATGGTAAAGCTATGGGGTACAATGCAAAATTTCAGTCGGAAGAAACAGATAAGCTGTTTGAGGCGATTCTCAGGCTTGAGAATGTAGAAGAGTGTTACAGATTTTTTGAGGATTTGTGCACAATAAAGGAAATCCAGTCGCTGTCACAGAGATTTCAGGTGGCATGTCTCCTGGAGGAGAACAAGACATACAGTGAGATTGAAAAAATTACGGGAGCCAGCACGGCTACTATCAGCAGAATTAATAAATGTCTGCTTTACGGTGCCGAGGGGTATAAATTAATATTGGAGAAAATGAAGTAGGATGCAGTAGGATGGTTTGCATCCTATTTGTATATCGGGATTTATTATGATTTATTTATATAAATATAAATTGAAAAAAGGAGAAAGCAGCAAAAGCCTGGGTTTTATACGGGACGCCCTCATGAGGCGGTTTCCTGAATCCGGCAGCGGGATAGGACTGTATAAGGATGAAATGGGGAAACCGGTGACGGATCGTGAGAACGTCAAAGTCTCGGCCACTCATACTGGGGATATTGTTATCTGCGCAGTTTCGGAAAAGGAAGTGGGGATTGATGCTCAGATTGTGAAGGAAGGTCTGGCGGCGGAGCGGATTGCGGGCAGGTTCTTTACGGAGTACGAGGAGGAAAAGGTTCTGAAGGAAGGCTCTGAGGCTTTTTATGAAATCTGGTGCAGGAAAGAGGCTTTCTCAAAGGTGACGGGAAAAGGTCTGTCTTACGGACTGAAAAAAATATCTACGGTGGATGAATCGGGGGAATACAGCCGGGAAATCAACGGCGTTGCTGTTGTCGGCGAAAGGATTCCCGAAGGGTATTTTGCCTGTGCAGGCGGGGAAGGTGAAATATTATGGACAGAAATACTGGAATAAAGGTTTACCTGGCAGCAGTACTGGGAGCGGTGACAACGGGTTTTTCGTTTCTGGGAGCTAAGACGGCGCTTTCTTACGGAACGCCCCTTGAGTCTCTGTTTTTCCGATTTGCCGCCGGTTTTTTGTTTGCGGCGGTGCTTGTCGGAACTAAAACGGTTAAAACGGATTTTCGGGGCAAGAAGCTCGGGCCGCTGCTGATACCGGCCCTCCTGTACTCGGGAGGCTTTTTCGGATTCCAGTTCTTCGGGCTTATGTACGCCTCCTCCGTGGAGGCCGGCATCATTATGGCCGTTCAGCCCGCAGTGACGATGATAATGGCTGAACTGACCATAAAAGAAAAGCCAAACGCCGCCCAGCGGATTTGCGTTGTTGTGGCTATTCTTGCAGCGGCCTTCATATCCGCATACGGCAGCGGAAACGTGGAAGCCGACATAAGAGGAATAATCCTCATATCCCTGTCGGCCCTTTCGATGGCAGGAAACGTGGTATATATAAGATGGATAAGAAACGACTATAATCCGGCGGAAATCAGCTTCGTTTCCTGCGCCCTCGGCTTCGCAATCTACACAGCGGTTATTCTGGTACAGGGAACAGTAAACGGAACTCTGGGCGAAACCTTCGGACTGATGAAAAACCCGGGATTTTTAATAGCGATATTGTACTTAGGCGCAGCCTGCACCATGCTTACAACACTTATAAACTCATATATGATGAAATATCTGGAAGCAGTCCGGGTCAGCGTATTCGGCTGCGCGGGAACGATAATAACCCTCACGGCAGGGCATTTTATACTGGGAGAAGAGCTGGGCGCAGCCCGGATAATCTGCTCCGCAGTAATACTGGCTGCAGTTATCGGAACAAATTATTTCGGGGAGAAGAAGAATGAGCAGACTTAAAAAAGACTTTGCGGCGGCATCGGGCGAACAGAGATTAAAATACTGTGTAAACGTTATTGAAGAAGCTGCCATGGAAGGAAAATCCAGAAACAGAATAATGTCAGTTCTTGAAAACCTGGGAGCGCCTCAGGATATGATTGACAGAGCATTTGAACTGGCAGAGGAGCTGGGACTTCCCACAGAGAGGGAGAATGCCCTTACTGAGGCTAACCGTATTATCAGTGAAACCGACAAACCCTTTTCGAACGCACTTGTGAGACGAATAATAAACAAGCTGGCGTACCGGGGCTTTGAACCGGAAATAATCGATGAAATTGTTGAAAAACTGCTGTATGAGTACGATATTGAGGATTTTTACTCTTGACATCTTTTCAATGTGTATTAAAATGTTAAATGAATAAAACCACAGGCAGCGAAAAAGACAGTAAGAAGGACTTTTTCTTTATCAGAGAGACGTTTCCCGGGCTGAAAGAACGTCAGAGAGATACCTTCCGAATATCACTTTTGAGCCGGCATTCCGAAGGAAGTAGGATTGCCCGTTTATGCACGTTACGCATGAAAGAGAGACATCCGGTATATTATAGGGGATGTAAACTGGGTGGTACCGCGGCAGACTTGTCGTCCCGAGAGCGTTTTGCAACATGCTTTCGGGATTTTTTTACGGTAAGGCGCTGTGCCCTGTGAAGATGTTAAAAATAAAATGTTATAAAGGAGAACAGTATGTTTGAAAATTTATCCTCAAAGCCCATAGCGGAATATCAGAATGAACAGGCCGCAGAATGGGAAAAAGAAGATTTACTTGGAAAATGTGTTGAAACAAGAAAAGGAATGCCTTCCTTTGTATTTTATGAAGGTCCTCCTACAGCCAACGGCAGACCGGGAATCCACCACGTAATGGCCAGAACCCTGAAGGACTCAGTATGCCGTTATAAGACAATGAAAGGCTACGAAGTTAAGAGAAAAGCAGGATGGGACACTCACGGTCTTCCTGTTGAAATCGAAGTTGAAAAGCAGCTGGGACTTTCCAGCAAGCCGGAAATCGAAGAATACGGCATCGCGGAATTCAACGAAAAGTGCAGAGAGTCTGTATTCACATACGAAAAACAGTGGAGAGATATGACCAAGAGAATGGGTTATATCATCGACCTGGAAAATCCGTATATCACCCTCGACAACAACTATATCGAATCCGTATGGTGGATATTAAACAAATTCTTCAAGGAAGGATTTATCTACGAAGGATACAAGATTCTGCCGTACTGCCCGAGATGCGGAACCGGACTGGCATCACACGAGGTTGCTCTGGGTTACAAGGAAATCAAATCAAACACCGTTATCGCCAAGTTCAGGAAAAAGGATGCGGAAAACGAATACTTCCTTGCATGGACCACAACTCCTTGGACTCTGGCATCCAACGTTGCTCTTACAGTAGGCCCGGACATCGATTACATCAAGGTAAAATATGCCGACGGCAACATCTACTATCTTGCAAAAGCTCTTGCAGGAAAGGTTCTCAAAGAAGAATACGAAGTGCTTGAGGAAATGAAGGGCAAAGACCTGGAATACCTCGAATACGAACAGCTTATGCCTTTTGTAAAAGCTGACAAGAAAGCCTTCTTCGTCACAACTGCGGATTATGTAACTATTGAAGACGGTACAGGTATTGTTCATACAGCGCCTGCATTCGGTGAAGACGACTACAACACAGGAAAGAGATACGGACTTCCGGTTCTCAATCCGGTAGCTGAAAACGGTAAATATACCGCAACTCCGTGGGAAGGCAGATTTGTAATGGACTGCGATGTGGACATTATTAAATGGCTTGCCGCAGAAGACAAGATATTCGCAAAGGAAAAGGTTGCTCATAACTATCCGCACTGCTGGAGATGCCAGACACCGCTGCTTTACTATGCTAAGCCGAGCTGGTACATCGAAATGACAAAGATTAAAGATGTTCTCATCGAAAGCAACAAAAAGGTTAACTGGTTCCCTGATTTCGTAGGCGAAAAGAGATTCGGAAACTGGCTTGAAAACCTCAACGACTGGGCTATTTCCAGAAGCAGATACTGGGGAACACCGCTGAATATCTGGAGATGCGAATGCGGTCACCTCGAATCCGTAGGCTCCAGAGCAGAGCTTATCGAAAAAGCTATCGAAGACATAGACGAAACAGTTGAACTCCACAGACCTTATGTGGACAACATTCATTTCAGATGTCCGCACTGCGGAAAAGTAATGACAAGAGTGACAGACGTTATTGACTGCTGGTTTGACAGCGGAGCTATGCCTTTTGCACAGCAGCATTATCCGTTCGAAAATGCTGACAGGTTCGATGAAGAACTCTTCCCGGCAGATTTCATCTGCGAAGGTATCGATCAGACCAGAGGATGGTTCTATTCACTGCTTGCGATTTCCGCATTTGTAAAGGGCACTGCACCTTATAAAAATGTTCTGGTAAACGACCTCATTCTGGACAAGGAAGGAAAGAAGATGTCTAAATCCAGAGGAAATACAGTAAGCCCGTTTGAACTTTTCGACAAATACGGAGCAGACGCAACAAGATGGTATCTGCTTCAGGTATCCCCTGCATGGAGCCCGACAAAGTTTGACGAGGACGGCCTTATCGAAGTGCAGAGCAAGTTCTTCGGAACACTTAAAAATGTTTACAACTTCTTCGTGCTGTATTCGAACAATGATGACATTAAAATTGAAGAATGTTTTGTTCCGTACAATGAAAGATCTGAACTTGACAGATGGATTATCTCCAAGTACAACAAGCTGGTTAAAGAGGTCACAGCTGAAATGGACAGCTACGACCATATGAGAACCACAAGAAAGATTCAGGAATTCGTAACAGAAGATCTCTCCAACTGGTATATCAGAAGAGCAAGAAGAAGATTCTATCAGGAAGAAATGAATACAGATAAAAAGGCTGTATTCTGCACAACTTATGAAGTGCTGGAAGGAATATCAAAGCTTATTGCTCCGTTTGCACCGTTCATCTCCGACGAGATTTACAAAAAGCTTACAGGAAAGGAATCCGTTCATATCGCATTCTATCCTGAAGCAGACGAAACTCTCATAGATGAGCACGTTGAAAAGAGAATGGATCTCGTAAGAGCACTGGTAGGTCTCGGAAGAGGCGCAAGAGAAAAAGAAAGAATCAAGGTTAGACAGCCTCTGGCAGAAATCTTGGTAGACGGAAAATACGAAGAGCTCATAGCTGATATGACAGATCTTATTAAAGAAGAGCTTAACGTGAAAAATGTGGTTTTCGAAAAAGACCTGGATAAATATATGAACTTCAGCCTCAAGCCTAACTTTAAGGCTGCAGGCCCGGCACTGGGCGCAAAGGTGAAAGCTTTCGGAGCAGCTCTTGCAAAGGCTGACGCTAAGGCTGTTGTAGCTGAAATCGAGGAAAAAGGTGAAATAACTCTCGATTTAAACGGTGAACCGACAGCTGTGGGCAGAGACCTTGTTGATGTTATCATCAGCGCTAAGGAAGGCTTCGTGGTATCCATGGAAAACAACCTGTTCACAATTCTCGATACAACAATTACTCAGGAACTTCTGGATGAAGGTATTGCAAGAGAATTCATTTCCAAGGTGCAGCAGATGAGAAAGGCTCACAACTTCGAAATGATGGACAATATCGAAATCACCTACTCATCGGACGGAGATGTTCAGAAGGCGGTTGAAGCTTATAAGGAATATATTATGAGCGAAACTCTTGCTGTTTCTCTGACAGTCGGAGACGGAGAGGAAAAGGTAAACCTCAACGGACACGATGCCGCTGTTACAGTTAAGAGAGTATAATTTACAGAAATGATTTTCAGGGGCGGTCTTATGACCGCCCGTTCTGTATGGAGGATAAAAAACTTATGGTAAAGATAAAAAGTCTAAGCTTCGGCGAACTTGAAGAATTTGTGCTGAGTCTGGGTGAAAAGAAATTCAGAGCCGCTCAAATTTTCGAATGGATGCACAAGGGTGTCAGAAGCTTTGACGAAATGAAAAATCTTCCCAAAGGGTTAAAAGAAAAGCTGAAGGAGCAGGCTGACCCGGAAATCCTTGAAACGGAAGCGGTTCAGGTTTCGGCGAAGGACGGCACGAGAAAATATCTGTTCCGTCTGCCTGACGGAGAGTATGTTGAGAGTGTCCTGATGAAATACAGCTACGGGAACACTGTATGCATATCCACTCAGGCGGGATGCAGGATGGGCTGCGCTTTCTGCGCTTCCTGCGAAGGCGGGCTGAAGCGGAACCTTACCTCCGGGGAGATACTGGACCAGGTTCTCGCCGTTTCCAGGGATATAGGCGAAAAAGTGGGAAACGTGGTGGTCATGGGAGTGGGAGAACCCTTCGACAACTACGACCGGCTGTCCGGATTTCTGAATAATATAAATGATAAAAGAGGCTTTAACCTGGGGATGAGAAATATTACCGTATCTACCTGCGGAATAGTACCTGGTATTATAAGGTTCGCGGAGGAGTATCCTCAGGTTACTCTTGCCGTATCCCTTCATGCCCCGAACGATTCGCTGAGAAACAGTCTCATGCCGGTAAACAGAAAATACAGTTTAACGGCGCTGATGGATGCCTGCAGAAAGTATGCCCGCATAACGAATAAGAGGATAACATTTGAATACATTCTTATTGAGGGAATAAACGATTCACATAGGCATGCGGAGGAGCTGTCGGTTCTCCTGAAGGATGTGAACTGTCATATAAATCTGATACCTTTCAATGGGGTTATAGGAAAAAATTTTTCTGCGGTAAAACGGGCCGAAGCCGAAAAATTCAGGGATGAACTTCGGAAAAGAGGCATAGAAACTACGATTAGAAGGGAATTGGGCAGTGATATTGACGGCGCATGCGGTCAGCTCCGAAGTAAAAAAAGATAATTGCTTCTGTCACAAAAAAATCTTAATTAAGAGTCTATTATTTATGTTATATTCCTGTTATAATAATATTAAAATTAAGTTAGCACGAACGGTTTATTATAGAAATAAATGATGACAGGGGGTCGAACAAATATGGTTAAGATTATGGTTGGCAGGAAAGGAAGCGGCAAGACTAAGAAGATGATTGATGCTGCTAACGATCATGTAAGGGACAGCCACGGAAGCACAATTTTTATCAACAATGACAAACGTCTCACCAGAGAGCTTAATTACAGAATGAGAGTTGTATGTGCCGAGGATTATCAGCATCTCGGAAATATAGATGAGTTCACAGGATTCATTCTCGGAATTATAAGCTCCGATCATGATATTGACACGATTTTTATCGACAGCATTACAAAACATGCCAATATTTCTCTTGACAACATTTCAGTATTTATTGACAGACTTGATGCTATTTCAAAGCAGTATGAGGTGGAATTCATTATAAGCGTGAGCGCGGAAGCGGAAGAAATTAAGGGAATTCTTGAAACTCACGAAGTTTTGAATTAAGTTTATAAATCGGGGGAGCTTTCAAAGCTCCCTTATTTAGTGTTACAGGAAAGGTCGTAATGGAAGAACTTTATCTTACATATGCCCGGCAGATGAGAGAAAAATACGGGGAAAAGGTGTATAAGCTTCCTGTAAATCTGCCCGCCACCTGTCCGAACAGGGACGGAACAAAGGGCAGAGGCGGATGCATTTTCTGCGGAGCCAAAGGCACCGGATTCGAGAATCTCTCAAACACTCTGTCTGTCGGACAGCAGCTTGAAATTAATAAAAACTATATAGGACCGAAGTACAAGGCTAAGCTTTTTGTGGCATATTTTCAGAATTTTACAAATACCTATTTCCCTGCTGATATCATGTACGACTACGCAAAGCAGGCGGCGGAAACCGACGGCGTAGTTGAGCTTTGCTTTGCCACAAGACCGGACTGTGTTGAGAAAGAGATTCTTGACGCAATCAGGTCCGCAGCCATGGGAAAACAGGTCTGCATCGAATTCGGACTTCAGTCCGTTAACGAGGATACACTTTTGAAAATAAACAGAGGACACACTGTTGCCGAGTACACAGAGGCGGTAAAGAGGGTTCAGTCCTACGGATTTACGGTAGGAACTCATCTTATATTAAACCTGCCCTGGGACGGAAGACAGGACTGCATTGACGGGGCAAAGCTGGTGTCCGAATTAGACATAGATACGGTAAAAACGCATACTCTTTATATAGAAAAAGGTACCGAACTGTGCAGAATGTACGAATCCGGAGAGATAGAAATATGCAGCATGGAGGAATACGTTCAGAGGGCTGCAGACTTTCTTGAGTACCTTAAACCCGGAATTTCTGTCCAGAGGCTTGCCAGCAGGGTTCCCAACGGGGATACAGTATTCTGCAACTGGGGCCGGGGCTGGTGGAAACTGAGGGATATGATTGAGGAAGAAATGCGCCTGAGAGGCAGTGTGCAGGGAATTAAATGGAGAGAATGATATGGAAAATAAGCTTTTGCTCTGGGATATAGACGGAACTCTTATGAGCTGCTATCGGGACGGCACCATTGCCATGAATGAGACCTTCAGACGAAGAACGGGTCATGCCAATGCGTGCGGAGAGGTAATAGTGGGGACCTCCATGGATTCTGCTCTGGTGGACAGCATTATGGAAAAATTCGGAATTCCTAGAGAGGAAAAGGAGAATATTATCGGGGAGTTCGCGGTGATTTTGAAAGAAACAGTTGAAAACAATAATACAAAGAAGGTCCTGCCGGGAGTAAAGGATATTCTGGACATCCTGTCCGGATATGAAAATATCTATATGGGTCTGATTACAAGCAACTTCAGGCTGGGCGCGGAAATAAAGCTGGGAAGTGTCGGGCTGAACGGATATTTTGAGTTCGGAGGCTTCGGAGATTATCCCGGAGAAAAATGGGACGCGGCTGAAGCTGCGGTTGAAAAGGCGGGACAGCTTGCGGGAAAGCCTTTCGACAGAGAAAATATCTATGTCATAGGGGACACAAAATATGACGTGGAATGTGCGAAAAAAATAGGGGCGAAAAGCATTGCGGTTGCTACGGGATGGATGAAGTATGAGGATCTTGAGAAAACCGGAGCCGATTATCTGCTTAAATCTCTGGAGGATACCGGAGAATTCATCAGACTTATTTGCGGGACTTGCCCATGATTGCCGCAATGATATATAATTTATTCGGAGGAAAATACATATGATAAGATGGAGCGAGTTCCTTATGCCTTATGAGACGGCGGTTGAGGAATTAAAGAACAAGTTTAAGGGGATAAGAAACGAGTACAGAAAAAACAACGAGCATTCGCCGATAGAGTTTGTTGTGGGAAGAGTAAAACAGGTTCCCAGTATCATAGAAAAAGCTAAAAAGCTAGGTCTCGGCGAGGATGAAATAGATCAGATGGACGATATTGGCGGCATCAGAATTATTTGTCAGTTCGAGGACGATATTTATAAAATAGTTGAAATGATTCATGCCAGAGACGGTATGGATCTGGAGATAGTTCTTGAAAAGGACTATATAAAGGAAGTAAAGGAAAGCGGATACCGAAGCTATCATCTGATAATAAGATATCCGATTTTTACAATAAAAGGACTGAAATTTGTTTTTCTGGAAATCCAGATAAGAACCATGGCAATGAATTTCTGGGCTACGGTGGAGCACTCTCTCAGGTACAAATACAAGGAGGAGCTTCCGGAGCACGTGGCTGAGAAACTGAGGAGCACTGCAAACGAGGTTTATATGCTGGACAAGGAAATGCAGGAGATAAGGGATGAGATTATCAGCGCTCAGAATCTTTTCATGCATAAATCCAATACTATTTCTCAAATACTAAGCGGTATAGGAGATCTTGAGAAGATGGAAAGATATACCGAGGCAGGGGAATTCAGAAGCAGATTTGAGGAAATTAATATGGAAAAAGCTCCCGATATGGATGAGAAGCTGGAGCAGCTGTCCATGAAGATAAAAAAATCCATCCGTATTGAGAAGGAATCTCTGATTCAGGAACTTGAAAGGATGGAAGGCAGCAAGGCGGGAAATGTATAGCTTGGATTATTTTGAAGATATTTTCGAAAGACTCGGAGAAGGCTCTGCCGAAAGAGGTGAATTTGCAATTATGGCGCCTTTTGTTTTTGAAGAAAACAGGGTGCATCTCCTGTTTGAGGTCAGATCGTACAATCTCAGAAGGCAGCCCGGAGAGGTATGTTTTCCCGGAGGAAGAATAGAAAAAACTGAGGAACCGCGGGAATGTGCCGTCAGAGAGACATCTGAGGAACTGGGTATTCCGGAAAAAAGAATCAGGCTTATCGGAAATGTGGGCAGCATGTATTCTCTGCTTAATGAGAAAATCAATGTGTTTGCCGGCGAGATTCGCGAATACGAAGATAAAAAGACGGAGGCGAATCCGGATGAGGTGCATGAGGTTTTTACGGTGCCCTTTGAGTTTTTTGTAAAGCAGGGGCCTAAGGAATCCTATAATTTCGACGGACATTACATCTGGGGGCTTACTGCCAGAGCTGTCAATGAAATATTAAAACTCTGCGGGGAGGGATTGAAATGAGACTTGCATTATGTCAGATGAAGGTCGGGATGAGCAAGAAGGAAAATGTGGAAAAGGCTTGCTCTATGATAAGAGAGGCTGTTTCCAACGGAGCTGACATTGCGGCTCTTCCGGAGATGTTCAGCTGCCCTTACTCCAACAGTTATTTCAGAGAATATGCCGAATATGGGGACGGAGAGACTGTAAAGACTTTGTCGGCTTTGGCCCGGGAAAACGGCATATATATCGTAGGCGGCTCGATACCGGAACTTGACGGGGATAAGGTATACAACACCAGTTTCATTTTCGGAAAAAAGGGAGAACTTATTGGCAGGCACAGAAAAGTGCATCTTTTCGATATTGATGTGGAGGGCGGAATCAGATTCAAGGAATCAGACACTCTGAGTCCGGGAAACAGCATAACGGTGGTGGAGACGGAATTCTGCAGAATAGGAGTAGCGATATGTTACGATGTCAGATTTCCCGAGCTGTCCAGACTCATGGCCCTTGAGGGAGCTGAACTGATAATTCTTCCGGCGGCATTTAATATGACAACGGGGCCTGTTCACTGGGACCTGTCCATGAGGATGAGAGCTTTGGACAATCAGGTATATTTTGCGGCGGTATCTCCGGCAAGAGATATGAACGGAGTATATCAGGCCTACGGAAACTCCTGCGTGGCATCTCCCTGGGGTGAGTTTGCGGCCCATATCGATGAAAACGAAGGAATTCTTTACTGTGATATAGACCTTGACAGGATAAAAAAAGTTAGAAATGAGCTGCCTCTTCTTAAACACAGAAGAGAGGACATGTATAAGCTTGAACTTTTGAAGTAACAGGGGGTGTAAGTATTATGTCAGCTATGATAGGAAGCTCGGTGCTGGCGCTTCTGATGGGCCTGCTTATAGGCGCGGTATTTTTTGCAATTATGAAAAGAAGATAGATTTTCGGACAGGTGATAATATGAGAGACAACGTAAAAAGAACAATAGAAGCATTAAAGGGAAACGGATTTGAGGCTGTATATTTTGAAACGGCAGCAGAAGCTAAGGAATATATGCTGAATGAGATTCCTGCGGATAAAAGCGTGGGTTTTGGAGGTTCAATAACTCTCGCAGATATGGGAATTTATGAGGCCCTCAAGGAAAGAGGCAACGAAACGATATGGCACTGGTACCCGGAAGAAGGCTACGACAGAATAAAGACCATGAAGAAAGCTATGCTTACAGATATTTATATGTCCGGAACCAACGGAATCACCGAGGACGGCAGAATAGTAAATGTGGACGGAACAGGAAACCGACTTGCGGGAATGCTGTTCGGGCACGACAGACTTTTCCTGGTGGCAGGCGTAAACAAGATTTCAAAGAACTATGAAGAATGTATGATTAGAATCAGAAATGTGGCTTCACCGCTGAATACACAGAGACTGAACATACCTACTCCGTGCGAAAAAACCGGAAAATGCATGTCCTGCTCTTCTCCGAACAGAATATGCAATGCAACTCTGATTTTCGAGAAGCAGCACGGCGGAGTACCGACAACAGTTGTAATTATTAATGAAAATTTAGGATATTAATATGGATTTTTTGCCTGTATCAAAAGAGGATATGAAGAAAAGGGGCTGGGAGCAGCTTGATTTCGTTTATATTTCAGGGGATGCCTACGTGGACCATCCCTCTTTTGGTCATGCCATAATATGCAGACAGCTGGAGCGGTTCGGGTATAAAGTGGGAATAATTGCTCAGCCCGATTTTCGTTCCGCGGAAGATTTCAGGAGACTGGGCAGACCCCGTCTCGGTTTTTTGATTTCGGCCGGAAATGTGGATTCAATGGTAAATCACTATTCGGTATTTAAAAAAAGAAGAAAAACAGATTATTACAGCCCGGGAGGTGTTTCGGGAAAGAGACCTGACCGGGCCTGCATTGTATATACAGCCAGAGCAAAAGAGGCATACAGGGATGTGCCGGTAATACTCGGAGGTATAGAAGCCAGCCTCAGGAGGTTTGCTCATTACGATTACTGGGACAACAAACTGAGACGATCCATACTTCTGGATTCCAAAGCAGATATGATAAGCTACGGAATGGGAGAACGGTCGATAATCGAAATCGCGGAAGCACTGGACAGCGGGCTTGATGTCAGGGATATCACATGGATTCCGGGAACGGTTGTAAGAAAGAAAACCATCGACGACGAGGATACTGTTATTCTGCCCGGATACAGCGAACTGCTGGAGGACAGGCTGAAATTTGCGGAAAGCTTCAGAATCCAGTATATGAACAATGAGGCTCAGGATTCTGTGCCGCTTGCAGAACAATACGATAAAAATCTGTACGTAGTTCAGAATCCTCCCCAGCCGGTTCTGACAAGGGAGGAGCTGGACGAGGTATACGCAATGCCGTTTAAAAGGGAATACCACCCGATGTATGAAAAGGACGGAGGCGTACCTGCACTTAAAGAAGTAAAATTCAGTCTTACCTCTTCCAGGGGATGCTTCGGCGGCTGCGCCTTCTGCGCACTGACTTACCATCAGGGAAGGATTGTTCAGTCCAGAAGCATTGAGTCTCTGGTTTCGGAGGCCGGGGAGCTTGCAAAAAAGCCTGATTTTAAAGGCTATATTAATGACGTGGGAGGACCTACCGCGAATTTCAGGAGACCTTCCTGCAGGAAGCAGTCAGAGAAGGGAACCTGCAAAAACAGAGACTGTCTTTATCCGGAGCCCTGCAGAAACCTGGATGCGGATCACAGCGAATACATTGAACTTCTGAAGAGGATAAGAAGCATTGAAGGAGTAAAAAAAGTTTTCGTAAGATCCGGAGTCAGATTTGACTACGCTCTGGCAGACAAAAACGACGAGTTCTTAAAGCAGCTCTGCCGTTATCACGTCAGCGGAACTCTTAAGGTGGCGCCGGAGCATGTTTCTGATCATGTGCTCAGGCTGATGAGAAAGCCCCGCAACGAGGTCTTTCAGAAATTTGTAAAGAAATATAAGGATATTAACGATAAATATCATATGAATCAGTTTATGATTCCCTACTTCATTTCATCCCATCCGGGAAGCCGGCTGGAGGATGCGGTGGAACTGGCGGAATATCTCAACAGGAACGGATTCGTTCCGGACCAGGTTCAGGATTTTTACCCTACACCGGGAACTCTTTCTACCTGTATGTACTATACAGGAGTGGATCCTCTCACCAGGGAAAAGGTTTATATCCCGGATTCCATGGAGGAAAAGAGAATGCAGCGGGCGCTGCTTCATTTCAATAAACCGGAAAACTATGATCTGGTATACAAGGCCCTTCAGATTACCGGGAGAACCGACCTTATAGGGTTCGGGAGAGACAAACTGATAAAGCCGAGAAGCGCAGTGAAGGGAACCCGGGATTCCCGCAGCGGAGGGAACCGGAAGAAAGATAGGAGAAAATAACATGTCGGACATTCTGTTTAAGCTTCCCGAAATTTATGAATCTGCAATGGAAATCTGCAGAGGAATAACGGAGCGCAAATCCACGGTGCAGTATGAGGCTGTCGAGGAATTCCTCGGAAAGGGCAGCAGCATCGCCTTTGGAGACAATGTGAAATATATGAAATATCTTCTTGATAAAGGCTTGGGCGGCAGGATTGATATGATTTACATCGATCCGCCTTTTTTCAGCAAGTCTGATTACACGATAAATATCAAGGTGGGAAGCGGCAGGAAAAAGCTCATCCTTTCAAAGAACCATGCCTTCACCGACAGGTGGGAGGACGGAATGGAGGAATACCTCAGAAACATGACTGTCTCTCTGATGCTTATGAAGGAGCTTCTTGCGGATACCGGCTCGATATTTGTTCATCTGGACTGGCACAGTTCCCATTACATGAAGATAATTCTTGATCAGATTTTCGGTGAAAGCAATTTCATAAATGAAATCGTATGGAACTATAAATCAGGAGGCGTCAGCAGCAGGTATTTTGCCCGTAAGCATGATGTGGTGCTGTTTTACAGCAAGACGAAGAATTACTTCTTTGAGGTACAGAAGGAGAAGTCATACAACAGAGGGCTTAAACCTTATCATTTTAAAGGCGTAAAGGAATATAAGGACGAGGTTGGCTGGTATACTCTGGTCAATATGAAGGATGTATGGCAGATTGATATGGTGGGGAGAACCTCATCGGAGAGAACAGGATATGCAACCCAGAAGCCTGAAGCTTTGCTGGAGAGGATAATGAAATCCGTTACCCGGGAGGGGGACTTATGTGCGGACTTTTTCTGCGGCTCGGGAACTCTCGGTGCGGTCTGCGAGAGACTGGGAAGAAGGTACATAATGTGCGACAACAGCGCTCCAGCTGTTATGACGGCTCACAAAAGGCTTTCAAAAGAAAACTCCCCCCACGAGGTGCTGCGGGAAAAACGCAGGATGTCGGAAAACTTCTCGGCGGACATCTCTGTGGAAAGAATAGACGGCATAATCGACAGTGTGGGCGTTTCTATAAAGGGAGTTATGTATAAAAATCCTGAGGAACTGGGAATAGACGATAAAAACATGTCTCTTCTGGAGACTGTGCTGAAATATCACTTTGACCAGCTTATTGAATACTGGTGTATAGATACGGATTATGACGGGAAGACGATAAGACCTAAAGTATACAGCTGCAGGGACAAGGATGATATCGATCTGGCAGCGGTGCTTCCGTCAAGACAGATAAAGCGTCTGGCGGTAAGGGTAATAGATGTGTTCGGAAACGAATATATCTATTCGGAATAGGAAAATTTTCGAAGGTACGTCTTGACATGAGGGATTTAATAAAATAGAATTTAAGAGCAGAATGAAAGAGTCGGGAGAGAATTCTGAAAACGAATCACCGAAGGGGTAATACTCTCAGGTAAAAGGACCGGCTTGGGACTGCGCTCTGGAAAGCATAGCACCGACGAAGCAATCGGAATTATCCGGGAATCTTTCAGGTAAAAAGACAGAGTATACATTGCTTTTGCATGTATACTCTTATTTTTTTCTCTGGAGGTATAAAATGGAAATTTTTATCAGCTGCTTTGAAATAGTGGGAACTGTTTCTTTTGCTCTGTCGGGAGCTATTGTAGGACTGAAGAAAAGTATGGACATTTTCGGAATCTGCGTTCTGGGAGTCACCACGGCAGTGGGGGGCGGAATTATCAGAGATCTTATTCTGGGATGTACGCCGCCGGCAACCTTCATCAACCCGATATACGTTGCAATGTCGGTTCTGGTGTCCCTGGCAGTGTTCATATCTTTTAAGATGAGGCTTGTGCCGGATAAAAAATTTTATGAAATTCTTTTGCTGGCGGCGGATTCGGCAGGACTGGGAATATTCACAGTCTGCGGAATGAATGTTGCTGTTAATGCAGGCTTTGCCGAAAACGCCTTTCTCGTTGTTTTTGTAGGCGTTATAACCGGAGTAGGCGGCGGTGTGCTGAGAGATATATTTGCGGGGGACAGACCGTATATATTTGTAAAGCATATCTACGCCTGCGCTGCTCTGGCGGGAGCCGCTGCGGCGGAGCTGATGTGGTCTGTGGCCGGCGCGAATATAAGTATGATAACGGGATTTGCCTTAATTACCTTAATCAGAATATGTTCTGCGAAATTCAGATGGAGTCTTCCAAAAGCAAAATTATAGAATAATATTATCTTTAGACTGCGCAGCTGTGAACCGGAATCACGGCTTCGCAGTTTTTTATATGGGCTAATGAAAAGACTCCGAACCGGATGCGAAAAATAACGTAAAAAATTTTTCGTATTTTTTCTGAATATGATGATTTGTAAATGTCACTGAGCCGGCCCCCGGAAGGTATCGGATTTAAATCCCCGGCGGGAGGTTTTTACGGACGGCTTTAAGACAAGTAATAAAGAATAATAAAGGTAATAAAAAACGGAGGACAGCTGTGTCCTCCGAAGTTTTTTTAGTCAGTGCTTTTGCCGCCTGCTCTGCCTATAAGATTGATAACAGCATTTGCAGATGCGGATAAAGGCCTGTGAACAATTCCCATGAGAGCTGAGAATTTTGAAAGCAGGAACAGCAGTATTCTGTAGCTGCCTTCAACTATAATATCATAAAGCTTTACTACCGGCTTTGACGAGAATACGAATACGCAAAGACCGGCAAGAGCAAATATCATAAAATAGTATACAAATACGTTGTCCGGAAGGATTCCGAAGGTAATGCCGTATTTCTTTACAAGATATCTTACGATTAGGTGAAGAATATATATCGGCATTGTATTCATACCCACATAGGCAACGTAATTCATCCTGTTAGGCAGGATGTTGAGCATGAGGACTATCCATCCGCATGCCAGGAAAAAGATGAGCATTCTTCCGGCAATATCCCAGTACCAGGCAATGCCCAGTTCTACAGCAGGGCTTTTCAGAAGATAATACCCCACAGGAAACTGATCGCCGAAAAATGCGAGTATACAGGAGAAACCCAGGAGCACCGTACCCAGAACTATGCAGTGCGCTCTTCTGAGAGAACGAAGCTTTCTGAGATGATCTTCTGTGCAGAAATATCCGAGAAGGAAAAAAGGAAAATATGATACCATTCTTCCTAAAGCGAATTCCGATGAAAAATACGGAACCATCCCTGCAAACAGATATGTAACCATGGATATTTCAAAAATATATGGAATTTTTATGTAGTCCTTTAAAAAGAACCTGTAGAAGAACAGAGCAAACAGATACCACAGGGCAAATGGCGGAACCGAAAGGTCGATGGCCGCGGCGCCCCAGATTATTTTCCTCACAAAGTAGAAAAACGGTATGCATAGTATGTAAGGCCAGAGGAAAGTATGAAAAGCTGTCTGTCTGGCTCTGTCGGGTTTTTTCGAGAAGTATCCTGACAGGAAGACGAAGGCCTGCATTACGAATACATTGATGGTAATATATACGATACCGCTGAGAGATGCTGCGGAGAAATGTCCCGCCACCCTTGTAAAGTGCGATATCGGAATACTCCACATAAGCAGTCCTCTAAAGGTATCAAACATATAATCCCGTTCTTTAATCTGCCCCATTTCCGGAAAACCTCCTCGTATCTGTCTTATTTAGCGGAGTTTCTTTCCTCCACTGTTTTTATTGCTTTAAACATAATTTCCGGAGTAACTTTGAACGGCATTTTGTGAGCGTTCGGACTTACTGTGCAGCCTGCTTCCGCAACCTTCATGAGAAGCCCGTCGTCAATGTTTTCAACACCGAGATCGCTGAAGCAGCAGGGAAGTCCGACTTCTTTATAGAATGCAACTATGTCATTCCATTCTTCGATGCTTATTTTTTCTGCTGCAAGCTGAATAAGAGTTCCCACAGCTACAGCTTCGCCGTGCATTGCGCCGAAAGGTTTGATGACTGCGGTCATGCCGTTGTATACTCCGTGAGCTATCGCACATCCGTTGTTTTCGAAGCCCACACCACCTAAATATATATTTGCCTCGATGCATCTGTCAAGGGCTTCGGACCATTCTTTGCGTTCTACGGATTTTTTGGCTTCAACCGCGTTTTCACGGAGAACCTTGTTGCACAGTTCTGCAATGGCAAAAGCGGCCTGAGAGCCTGTTCCGCCTGTATAATTCATTGCGCCTGATTCACGGCAGGCTCTTGCTTCATAATAGCATGCAAAAGCGTCGCCGACTCCCGCAACAAATGTTCTGACAGGAGCTTTAGCTATTACAGCAGTATCAACGATTACTACATCGGGATTTTTCTTTGTTCTCTTGGATACGACAAAAGTGCCGTTTTCGTCGTAGATTACGGACATTGCGCTGCATGCCGCATCGGTAGCAGCTGCAGTCGGAATAATTACTACAGGAAGACCTGAGATGTCGGCAACCAGCTTTGCGGTGTCGGTAACCTTTCCGCCGCCCAGACCTATTATTGCATCGTGACCGGACTTTGTGACCTCATCGATAATCCGATCGGCTTCAGCCTGTGTTGATTCTCCGCCGAACATGATCACATCGTATCCTGCTTCGATTCCTCTGAATGACTGATCCAGGCTGTCCTTTGTTATTCCCAGTACTATTTCGTCTGTAAGAACAGCAAAGTTCTTTCCCAGATGATTGATATAAGTGTATAAATCCTTAATGATTTCCGGACCCTGATAATATTTTGCAGGAGCCGCTAATGTCTTTACCATATTTTTACCTCCCCTATTCGTAAAATATGATTGTTTTATACATTATAATTATATTAGTATAACAGGGAATTTCACCAACCAATAGTGCAATAATATGCCAACCAAAATTTATAATGAACGTATGATTTCCGAGAGCCGTACAAGCCCGGCGCGAAGCTTGTCCAGGGGTTCGTATACATAAGAAAGTCTTATACAGCGGTTCTCACGGAAGTCATACATTTCGCCCGGATTTATGAGAAGGTTCTCTTCAAGAGCTTTTTCGAAGATTTTTCTTGTTGACACATTTCCTTTGAGTTTCAGCCAGACATAATAGCTTCCCTCCGGTTTATCCCAGGACGCTATATCCGAATAGTATTTTTCCAGGATTTCCAAGGTGAAATCTCTTCTTTTTTTCAATTCCTTTCTGAGTTTTTCCAGATGCCTTTCGTACAGCCCTGTGTTGAGACATTCGGTCAGTATCTGCTGAGAAATTGTGCTTGTGCCGTAGTCCATCTGCATTTTTATGTCAGCAAGTCTGTGAATTACGGATTCGGGGCCCACTATCCAGCCGACTCTAAGACCGGGAGCCAGGGATTTGGAGCAGCTGCCTACATATATCACGCTTCCTTTTGTGTCGTTTGCCTTAATCGGCTTCGGAGGTCTTATGTCGTACCACAAGTCGCCGAGCACGTCATCTTCTATAATAGGTATTCTGTTAGCACGGCAGTATCTGAGAACCTCATCCCTGCGTTCGGCAGACATAACCTTGCCGGTAGGATTCTGGAATGTAGGTATTGTGTAGAGTATTGTATGTCCTATTTCGAAATTTCTGCTGATAATCCACGGCATTATTCCTGAAGAATCCATAGGAATACCCTCAAGAACAGTTCCGGCAGATTGAAAAACGTTGAGAGATTTGATGTACGAAGGAGATTCTATATATGCTGATGAATGAGGAGGCACTATGCATACGGAAAGAAGCTGCAGCGCCTGAAGGGCTCCGGAGGTTATCATTATGCATTCCGGAGAGGTTACTATGCCTTTTTCTCTTTCAAGATAACGGCACAGAGCTTCTCTCAGCTCGATAAGTCCCAGAGGCTGAGGATAATTTAAGAATATTCTTTTTGAATTGGCTTTAGACATGATGCCTTTTATTTCCCTTGTCGGAATAAGCTCGGAGGAGAGCTCTCCGGTTCCCAGCCTTATTATATCGGGACGGTATTCAAGCTGGTTGATTTTCTGAACGTGATCCAGATTTGCATAAAAGCTTCCTTTGTCGATATAACTGTGCCAGTTCAGGGATGAGTTTGAAATAAGCATTTCCCATGTATCATTTACAATAAGAGTGCCTTTTCCGTAATTGCCTTCGGTAAGTCCAAGGGCGGACAGTTCCTGCATAGCTTCCCAGACAGTGCTGCGGTTGACATCAAAAAGCTGCGAAAGCTTTCTCTGCGGCGGGATGTACTGGCCTGATATCCAGTCTCCTTTCTCGATTTTCTCGCTGAAATAGCTGACAATCTGACTGTATAGGGGGATTTTGCTGTTTTTGTCCGGTTTCCAGTTGATTTCAACATATTTTATTGTTGATTTATTTTCATTGTTTTTACTCATATAAAAACAATAACATTGGTTGGGAAGAAAATCAACACTTGGTTGGACACATTATGCAATTTAGGTTTTATTATGTACCCATGAAGCAAAAAAACAACGAGATAAAAAACACGGGAGGTAACTCATCATGGTAAACAGAGACAAATTATCAAAAGCTTACGCAAGAGAGCTTGAAACATTCAGAAAAATTCACCCGACATCAATCAAAAGATTTGAAGAAGCAAAAAGCTGCCTTCTTCAGGGTGTACCACTTAACTGGATGGTTAGATATGCAGGCGGAATTCCAATTTCTGTAGAAGATTCAAAAGGCGTTCACCTTAAAGACGCAGACGGCATCGATTACATCGACTTCTGTCTCGGCGACACAGGTTCAATGGTAGGTCACGGTCCTGAAGCATCAGCTAAAGCTATCGCAGAAGCTGCAAAAAGAGGAACAAGCCACATGCTTCCTACAGAAGACGCTACATGGAATGCTAAAGAACTCCAGAGAAGATTCGGAATGAAATACTGGCAGTTCTCAACAAGTGCTACAGACGCTAACAGATTTGCTATCCGTCTTGCAAGACAGATCACAAAGAGACCTAAGGTTCTCGTATTCAACTGGTGTTACCACGGTACAGTTGACGAAACAATCGCAACACTTACACCGGAAGGCAAAATCATCTCAAGAGTAGGAAACATAGGACCTCAGATCGACCCAAGCTATACAACTAAAGTAATCGAATGGAATGACGTTGAAGCCCTCGAAAACGCTCTTAAAGACGAAGACGTTGCTGTAGTAATGGCTGAACCTGTTATGACAAACATCGGTATCGTTCATCCTGCTCCGGGTTACCATGAAAAACTTAGAGAACTCACAAGAAAATACGGCACATACCTCTTAATCGACGAAACACATACAATCTGCTGTGGTATCGGCGGATACACAAGAGAACACAACCTGGATCCTGATATCGTAGTATGCGGTAAAACTCTTGCTTCAGGTATCCCTGTAGGTGTATACGGATTTACAGAAGAATTCGGAAACAAAGCAGAAGCTGAACTTGTTTCATTATACGGCCTTGTTAAAGGTATCGGCGGAACACTTGCTGCAAACGCAATCACAATGGCTGCAATGCACGCAACACTCGAACACGTACTCACCGAAGATTTCTATAAGCATGCAATTCCTCTTGCTGAAAGATTCAACGCAGGCGTTGAAGCAGGAATCAAAGAATTCGACTTCCCATGGAGCACAACACAGCTCGGAACAAGAACAGAATACTGGTTCCTCCCGGAAATCGCAAAAGACGGTACAGATGCAGTTAACCACAGAGACTTCGAACTTGACTGGTACATGCACCTTTATGCACTGAACAGAGGTATCTTCATGACTCCGTTCCACAACATGGCAGTAATGTCAGCAGCTACATCAGAAGCTGACGTTGACAGACATACAGAAGTATTCAGAGAAGCTTGCGCAGAAATCGCTGACTAATTAAATCAGGCTTTAACGGATATATTGTCGGAGGGTTTTCAAACCCTCCGAAATTTTAAAGGAGGTAAATATGAACAGCTTTATTGATTTTACCGGTCAGGTCTGCATAGTAACCGGTGCCGGCAGTGCAGAAGGAATAGGCTTTGCCTGTGCTAAAATTCTTGCCCAGCTTGGCGGAAAGGTAGCTGTGATAGCCACAACAGACAGAATAAATGAAAGAGCAGACGAGCTTAAAGCCCTTGGAGGAGAAGCTAAAGGATACGTGGCAAATCTTATGGACAGAAGTGAAACCGAAAAAGTTGTGGCTCAGATATTATCGGATTTCGGAAAAATTGATGTTCTGGTAAACAATGCCGGTCTGGCTCAGGTTGGTCAGAAGGACAAATCACCGAATTTCAATGAAATGCCTTATGAACAGTGGGATCTGGTAGTTGAGAGAAATCTGGGAATTACCTTCAATATGATAAGAAATGTACTTCCTTCAATGATTGAATCAGGTTACGGAAGAATCGTTAATGTTTCTTCCGTGACCGGCCCTGTTGTAAGTGCCAGCGGAGACAGTGCCTACGGTGCGGCAAAAGCTGCGGTTAACGGCATGAGCAAGGCAATTGCAATTGAAGTGGGCGGAAAAGGAATAACAATAAATAATGTTCTCCCCGGCTGGATAAAGACAGCTGCCCAGTCAAAGCGCGGGGCTCTGGGAGGACAGAATACTCCTCTCGGAAGGAGTTCAAAGCCTGAGGAAGTTGCGAATGCAGTCGTATTCCTCGCTTCGGATAAAGCTTCCTATATTACAGGACAGGATTTTATCGTAGACGGCGGAAATGTTATTCAGGAATTCAAAGGATCGGACAAGGATTTATAATTCATAAATATTATCAGAGAGTGTGTATAAATATATAAATGATAACAGGTGTAGATAGTGGAGTCCCCCTCTATTACAATTGCACTATCATTGGAGAGCAGATGATGTACGGCAGAGTCTGCTCTTTTTCTTTGTAAAGAACCGATGGAAGACTGCGGTCTCGGGATTTTACCGTAATTTAACACAACCGTGATTTCAGACTTAACACCCCGAACATATACTAAAAAGATAAGTATAAAATATAGGGAAATATAGGTATAATGTTTGCCGGGAACGGAGGAAATATGAAACATGCAATAATAGACATCGGATCGAATTCCATGAGGCTTACTGTTTATGAGGTGGAAAACAGAAATTTCAGAATCCTGTTCAAAGGAAAATACATGGCTGGCCTTGCCGGTTATGTTGAAAAAGGCTGTCTGAGTGAGGAGGGAATAAAGCGGGCTTATGAAGGGCTGCTTGAATTTAAAAACACTCTGGACAGTCTGGATATCAGAGATAATATTCACGTTTTTGCAACAGCTTCGCTTAGAAACATAATAAACACCGATGAGGCAGTGCTGAAAATAACAGCGGCTGCAGGTTTTGATATCGATGTCATAGGCGGAGAAGAGGAGGCTCTTCTGGGGTACACCGGTGCTATGTTTGATATGCCTGCGGAAGAGGGGGCATTTATAGATATTGGAGGAGCGAGTACCGAAATAACCGTGTTTGAAGAAAGCTCGGTCATATTTTCGAAGAGTTACAGAATAGGTTCACTTAAACTGTATAAGGAATGTGTTAAAAAAATTCTCCCCGGCAAGGGCTCGGTTAAAAGAATAATGAATGAGATCAGAACTGAGATTCCGGGAATGACTCTGGAAAGGCTGGCACCCAGGGAAAAACTTATTTGTGCGGGAGGAACAGCAAGATCAATTCTGAAATTTGTACAGAAACTTGTTCCTGGAGATACGGAGAGCAGGATAATACTGCCGGAACAGCTTGAGGAAACAGGAGAGATTCTGCTCGGAGACAGGAGGGCTGCAGCAGACATTATTCTTAAAGTGGATCCGGAGCGTATACATACCATTATTCCCGGGTATCTGATTCTCAAATATACAGCGGAAAAACTGGAGGCAAAAGAGATTATTGTCAGCAGTTACGGAGTCAGAGAAGGCTATCTGTGCCGGAAGGTGCTGCCATGAAGAAGAAGTACCTGTACACTCAGAACCGGGAACTGAGCTGGCTTCGGTTTAACCTGCGGGTGCTGGAGGAAGCCGCGGATGATTCCATACCTGCTCTTGAACGGCTTAAGTTTGTTTCTATTTTTTCTACAAATCTGGATGAATTTTTTATGGTGCGTGTGGGAAGCCTTTTTGATATTTCTGCAGGAGCTCCGGACCAGACAGATAATAAAAGCGGGATGACTCCGGATGAACAGCTTAACAGTATTTATCAGGTCATACCGGGACTGATTGAGAGAAAAAAGAGGATTTTTGCAGACGTCTGCTCGGCGCTTGAGGATAAAGGTATCAAAGATGTTGCCTACGATGAACTGAGACCGGGAGAGGCAAAATACATTGCTGATTACTTTAATGACCATATTCTGCCGGTGCTTTCTCCGCAGATAGTTGACAGCAGGCATCCCACCCCTCATTTTCAGAATAAAATGCTTTACGTGGCATCCCTGGTAAAAGGAAAGAACAATAAGAAATGCATAGCCTTTGTTCCTGTCCCGGAGGTTCTTCCCCGTGTTGTCACGCTTCCTTCGGAAGGCCGTTTTATAAGAACGGAAAATATAATTCTGCGGTGGGCGTCTACTCTCTACGGGCAATATAAACAGGAGGAATCCTGCGTAATAGCAATTACCAGAAATGCAGATGTAAGCTTTGATTCCGACAAATTTGAGGATGCTGAAATAGATTTCAGGAATCACGTGAAAAAAATCCTTAAAAAGAGAGCGGGAATGGCAATAGTGCGAATGGAGATAGGCGGTTCAATATCCTCTGCATTTATGAAAGAACTGCTTAAAATAGTAAATGTCAAGAACCGCCAGATATATAAAGATACTACTCCGCTTAACATGAAGTATGTGTTTGAACTCATAAACAGGCTGCCGGAGAGACTGCGCAGACCGCTGTGCTATGAGCCCTATGTACCAAAATGGCCGGTAGACCTGGAACCGGGTTCATCTATGATAGAGCAGATAAGGCAGAAAGACCGGCTTATGTTCTTTCCGTTTGATTCGGTGGAACCCTTTATTAAACTTTTAAATGAAGCTGCAGACGATGATAAAGTAGTATCGGTAAGAATCACGATATACCGCCTGGCATCATCATCAAAAATTGTGAGGGCACTGTGCCGTGCGGCGGAGAACGGCAAGGAGGTTGTGGTGCTGATGGAGCTCAGAGCCAGGTTTGATGAGGAAAACAACATTGCCTGGGCAGGCATGCTGGAAGAAGCCGGATGCAAGGTTATCTACGGAATAGAAAATTATAAATGCCACAGCAAAATATGTCTCATAACTTTGAAAGAGAAAGGGCGTTACAGATATATTACCCAAATAGGAACCGGCAATTACAACGAAAATACCAATGCCATGTATACAGATCTGAGCATTATGACCGCTAACGAAAGAATCGGAGCAGATGCGAATATGTTTTTCAGGAATATGCTCACAGGAAATCCGGACGGAGAGTATAAAGAGCTTCTTGTTGCTCCCGGAGATATGAGAGATTCGCTGTTTCGCATGATTGACGAGGAGATATCAAAAGGGACAGAGGGGTATATATGCTTAAAAATAAATTCTATAACAGAACGGGGTATAATAGACAAACTGGCGGAGGCGTCAAAAGCCGGAGTGGAGATAAAGATGATAGTTCGAGGAATCTGCTGTATAAGACCGGTAATTGACGGAGAGACAGAAAACATTTCTGTAATTAGCATAGTGGGGCGCTATCTGGAGCATGCAAGGATATACTGCTTCGGAAGGAATGAGGATGCTAAATTCTATATTTCGTCTGCGGATCTCATGACAAGAAATCTTGTAAGGCGTGTGGAAATAGCCTGTCCGGTTTACGATGAAGGGATAAAGGATACTCTCCGGTATATTCTGTCGGTTCAGCTGGAGGATAATGCAAAGGCAGGAATTCTTCAGCCGGACGGTTCATATATACGAAAAAAATGTGCAGGAACTCTGAATACTGACAGCCAAAAGGAATTCATGGAAAAAACACTTCACGGAACTGAACCTGTAGAAAAAAAACAGAAAGGTATAAAAGGAGTAAAAGGAATTTTTGCAGCGGTATTCTGCAGAGCATGTATCGAATCCAGAACTGGGAATTTATTATAATTGGCTGCCGGAAGAATTAAAATAATGCTTACAGAATGCTTACAG
>JAUNCY010000014.1 GCA_030526325.1 Bacillota bacterium | reverse complement strand
TGGCGGAATTGGCAGACGCACTAGACTTAGGATCTAGCGGGCGACCGTGGGGGTTCAAGTCCCTCTGCGCGCACCAGTTATTTTAAAATAGATCATCGGAGGACAGTACACCGTAGTGTAGGGGATAGTGAATTTTATTCGCAGGCCGCCTGTCAGATAAGATGTCGAGTGAGCTCGATTATTGCATTTACGCAATGATTGAGCTTTTTTTGTTTTAACGGGTGGGATTGTTATGCAAAAAGATATTTTACTTTCCCCTTTGTCTTCAGACGATAGGGAACAGTTTATTCTGGATAATCTATGGGCATTTAAATATGGTGCTATGATTGAATTTGGGGAGAGAGATACCCATGTCGACGATGACGGTGAAATAATTTCTCGCGATATCATCGAAAAATGCATAGATGAACCGGAAAATGTAGCTTACCGTATTATTCTTCAAGGCAAAAAAGTGGGAGGGGCAATACTGAGAATTGACAGTAAAACAAATCATACCATTTAGAACTTTTTTTGTTATACCGGAAGAACATAGCAAAGGAATCGGATACGGCGCATGGAAAGCCATAGAGGCTCTTCATCCCGAAACAAAAGTATGGGAGACCTGCACACCTTATTTCGAGAAAAGGAATATCCATTTCTACGTAAATAAGTGCGGTTTCCATATAGTCGAGTTCTTTAATGAGTATAACGCGGATATGAATCTGCAGCAGCAGGATGAATATGATTCTGATGAGGGATCGGATGAGATGTTCAGATTTTTAAAAATAATGAACTCGATTTAAGCAGGAATAAAATCAGTAATATGCGCAAAAAATCCGAACCGTATTTATAAACAGGAATGAGGCTCGGATTTTCTGGGTTATATATGGACAGCCCCAGGTATATAGTTGAATAAAGTTTAATATTCGGGTTAGGGGTATACCCGGGGCAATTTTACTTTAATTTGGCTTTATTCTTTGGATACAGGAGTGCTTAATGCTGAAATCAGGGCCGCCTTAGCTGCTCCGGGATTTGTGAATTCATTTGAAATATCTGTACAGTATTTTATAGCTGCATTCCAATCTGTAATAGAGGCTTCATTAGCCGGGATTTCCTTCAGTACTGATGCCAGGTGCATGCGACCGGAGTCGTCAAGATAATGGAGATCGGACAAATACGGGCTGCCGTTCTCTCTGCCCATCTTATCAAGTAAAGAAATTCCTTTTATCAAGCAGTATCACCTCCTGTTAACGGTTATTGTGCAAAATCTACATTTTGACTATAATAATGTCTGACGGCACTGTTCAATTCAATTTTTCAATTAAATTATAGCATAGTGATGATAGGAATACAAATTTATTCCTATTTTGAACACTAAAATATAGCCGCAGACAACAAGATCCTTATCTGTGGTCTATTTTGCTGCTCTAAATGATTCCGAAAGACTGTTCTAAATTTTAAAAGTATCAGTCACTCTAAGCCTTACTGCAATCCTTCTGACAATTAAGAGACAAAATGTAGATTATGTCTTTATGCCAGGCCTAACAGGTCCAACTTCCTTCTGTGCTCCGTTCCTGATGTCATAAGGTAAATTCGAGTTGTTTCAATGGAGGCATGCCCAAGAACATCTGCAAGCTGGACTATATCCCTGCTTGTGTTGTAGAAAGCTGTGGCAAACAGGTGCCGCAGATTATGGGGAAATACTTTTCCCGGTTCAACATGAGCCGCTTTGCAGAGCTGTTTCATTTCAGCCCAGATTTGACGCCTTGAAATTCCTTTACCGCTTCCGGTGATAAATATTTCTCCTGAGGAGATTTTTTTATTTTTTGCATATTTTAAAAGCTTTCGGCAGAGCTTTGCAGACAGCATGATTGTTCTGATTTTACCTTTCATAAAAATTTCGGCCTGCCCGCTGCGTGCGGCTTCTACCGTGATATACTGCACCTCACTTACACGTATTCCGGCAGAGCAAATGGTCTCCATAATCAGAGCAAGACGATTTTTGCCAAGGCTGCGTGCGGCATTTACAAGGCGGATATATTCGGATCTGCTCAATTCTTTTCCGCTTTCTCTGAATATTCGACGCTGAACTTTTAAGAATTTTACCCGGCAGTCATCCCATCCTGCAAAACGAAAAAATGAATTCAGCGCTGCAAGCATGGAATTGACTGTAACAGGAGAATAGTG
This sequence comes from Bacillota bacterium, assembly GCA_030526325.1. Taxonomy (GTDB): domain Bacteria; phylum Bacillota; class Clostridia; order Peptostreptococcales; family Anaerovoracaceae; genus RGIG1899. The sequence continues at coordinate 30,332 of JAUNCY010000014.1, read as the reverse complement.
CATTTTCAGAAGATAATCTCTCCATTCTGCCGCAGTTTCTCTGGCGGCAGCTCTTCCGTTCAGCCAGGAGGCAAAGGAACGGATGTCCCGTCTGTATTTTTCTATAGTGCCGGGAGCACGTTCTTCGCGGCTCAAAAACGATGAAAACTGCGAAATCAGCTTGCTGCTAATCAGGTGTTTGTTCATAATATTTTCCTCCATTTAATTGCGGTATCTTTATTCTATAGGGTATAAGAATCAGAACAAATGAAATTTGTGAAGGATGGACGGTGTGTGCAGTATATTATCATAAATATGACGAAGAGAGATGTAATGGTAAAATAAAATGAGAGCGGATTGATTCCGCTCTCGGGTTTAGAATATTTTCATCAGGAGTTATGTTCACAAGTTCCGCTGCCGCAGCTGTGGCTGCCGCAGTTATGGCCGCTGCCTTCATGATGATTACATACGTAATTAGGATCATATTCAAGGGAATTTCCGAGAAATGCATTTACAGCCTCATCGGAGTTTCCGTCTACACCGCTGAATACGCCGATTCCGCATTCTTCCAGAGCAGAAAGAGCGCCTCCGCCTATGCCGCCGCATATAAGAATATCTACCTGATAGCGCATGAGCAGCTCGGCCAGAGCACCGTGCCCGGAGCCATTGGTATCTACAATATATGTAGAAAGAATTTTATCATTTTTAATATCGTAAAGCTTGAACTGTTCCGTGTGTCCAAAATGCTGGAAGATACTGCCGTTGTCGTAAGGAACAGCAAGGCGCCTGATGTCGTTGTCATCGGACTCGAGAAGAGCAACGATGTCATACAGGTTTTCCTCTTCCATGAGCTCGATGAGGCCGGCATCCGTTGCGGAAGCGAGTTTTGGATTGATCGGAAGCTTGCACACGGTACTGATTCCATATTTTTCTGCTATTTTATCAATATTGCTTTCTCCGAAAATACTGTGTGTTTTGCCGCAGTCAGGGCAGGTAAAGTAACTCATGTTTTCAACAAGGGCGAGAACAGGAATATTCATGAGACCTGCCATATTCATTGCCTTTTCCACTACCATTCCTACGAGTTCCTGAGGTGAAGCAACAACTATTATGCCGTCTATCGGCAGGGACTGATAAACAGTCAGAGGTATATCACCGGTACCCGGAGGCATGTCAATGAACATATAGTCGATATCATCCCAGACAACATCGGACCAGAACTGTTTAACTACGTCTGCAATAACGGGACCTCTCCATACTACAGGATCCGTTTCATTTTCCAGCAGAAGATTTAATGACATAACGGAAATACCGGATTTTGTTTGTACAGGGAAAATATAATTACCGCTGCCTTTGGCTTTTTCCTTTAGACCGAAAGCCTTTGGAATGGAAGGACCGGTTATATCTGCATCAAGTACGGCAGTTTTGTATCCTTCCCTGTTCATAAGAACTGAGAGCATGGAGGTTACCATGGTCTTTCCAACGCCTCCCTTGCCGCTTACAACAGCGATTACTTTTTTTACACGTGACATTTCATTTAATTCTGCACGGAAATCCATAGGTCCGGCAGATCTTTCGCTGCAGGTTTCTTCACAGGATGAACAGCTGTGGCTGCAGTTTTCGCTCATAATACTCATCTCCTATTCTCGGCAGAAGCCTTTTTTATTAATGGTATACCTTTAAATGACATATGTCAACATAAATGAATGTAAAGACCGTGAGTATAGGGATATACTTATTTCAATAAAGGTGTTAAAATAATAAGAATTGAGCAAATACATTATTGGAGGAAGATGAGAATGCTGAAAAGACTGGGAAGAGAAGACTTTGACGATATATTTAAAATTATGGACGACAGTTTTCCGGAAGATGAATACAGACCTTATGAAGGGCAGAAAGCTTTATTCTGCAGAACAGAATACAGCGTTTACGGAGCTGTGGAGGAGTCTGAGACTGCAGGCTTCATTTCCGTATGGGAATTTGAAGAATTTGCATATATTGAGCATTTTGCAGTGGACAGCAGATTCCGAAACGGCGGCAGAGGAAAAGAGATGCTTCAGGAACTGCTGAGAAATATAGACAAGCCTTTTGTTCTGGAGGTTGAACCGCCTGAGACTGAAATAACAGAGAGAAGAATCGGATTCTATAATAGAAACGGTTTTGCATTCAACGATTATGACTATATTCAGCTTCCGATGTGGGAAGGCCGAAATCCTGTACCTCTGAAAATCATGTCATACCCGGAAGCGCTGAGTCAGACGGATTTCGAGAAGGTTAGAGATACGATTTACAGAGAAGTTTTTGGTGTGGAGATATAGGGCTATGATTAATGAAATGACTGATAACAGGACAGGAAAGTACAGGATTTTTATTATTCTGGAGTGCCTCATATGGGGTGTCGGAAATCCTATCACCAGATATGCGTATGTTTCCATGACCCCTTTCTGCTATATGGCAGTGAGATTTGCAGCGGCTTTTCTGATTTTCACTGGGGTATTTTATAAACATATAAAAGCAGATTTGAGTGGGGAAAAGCTCAAGGGATGCCTGATTGTAGGTGTTTTTATGGGCGGAGCATATATATTCGGAAATATTGCTCTGGCAGAAAGCATGGTTACGATTGTCGGATTTCTCATGGGAACCTCAGTGGTTTTCACGTCACTGTTTTCAGTTGTTTTTTTGAAATCCCGGCTGGAGAAACGCTTTATTGCCATTCTGGCTGCAGTGGTAATAGGGATGTACCTGCTGTGCTGCGGCGGAAGCGGAGAATTTGCTTTCGGAGCAGGTGAAATTTTTGCGCTGCTGAGTTCCGCATGTCTGGGTTCAACCCTGATATTAAGTGCAAAATATATAAAAGACGTTAGCCCTTTTACTTTGTCGGCGGTGCAGTGCGGAGTTACAGCTGCGGCATGTACGGTTTTCGGGCTGGTATTAGAGGATTTCAGCTGCATGCTTCATGCGGAGCCGGTATCCTGGGCGGCCATGTTATATCTGGTTATCGGATGCACAGTGGCTGCGTTTATGCTGCAGAACGTTTCGATTAAACATCTTTCTCCTATATTTGTATCGCTGGCATTTTCTACAGAGCCGATTTTTACGGCTGTCGCATCATTTTTCATTCTGGGAGAAACCATCAATGCTGCGGGTATAGTGGGAAGTGTGCTGATTATGGCAGGAGTTGCAGCGGCATCGGTGATGAATGAGAGAAAATAAAATAATAATACTCCCCTGATAAGGAATGATTTTGAAACCGTGTCATTTTAATATCGGGGGAGTTTTGCATGTATTGAGTTTTATTTCCGGCACAATCGTCCGAAGTTTAAGAAGAAAAATCTAAGCCTCGTAATATTTTACGTTGTGGTAGCTGAGAAAAGCTTTTATTACCTCTGCGCTTATGCAGAGTCCGAGGTGAAGCTTTTCAGGCTCGGTTTCGTGATTCATAATTCTTGAGCCGAACTGCATACCGTAAATATGACCTTTTTCGTCAAAGAGAGGAGCGCCGTTCATTCCGCGAAGTCCGGGAGTGCTCATTTCTATGCCGAATTTACCGCTGGCATCGCCCAGATATCTGGTCAGCATTCCTTCGAGAGGGAATCTCGGGGAACCGGGCTTGCCGTCCTGGGTCCATTCAATGGTATCCAGAGCTTCGTTGTATCTGTAATTTGTGAATTCAGGGAAAGGAAAACCGAGTCTGCACAGGAATTTACCCTGTCTGGCGCCTCCCGGAAACTTGGCAAAAACAGCATGATTTTTGTATTTCAACTGGGTAAAATCGTTGAATTTGATTATTGCAAGGTCGTACTGTGTATGCTTGTGGCATGTATAACCGGACATTTTATCGATGCAGTCGATGAACATGTTTCTCGCCTGAATTATGGATTTATCTGTGTATTTATATTTTGCTTCCAGCTCCCTGAGACGATTTTCATATTTTCTGTCTCTTGGAAGAGCTGCTTTTTCTGCCTTGAAATCGTTGAAGGTCTTTTCCATTTGACCGGAGGCTATGAGCAGATCCGCAAATCCCCTTGTGGTTACGGCGTATCCTTCGTCGTTTACAAAGAAAAGAGTGGCGGTTGAGGTTAGTATCTTATTGTCTCCGTAGGCTCTGAGTACGCTGTGAACCGAGCGAGTGTACTGGGAGACCTTTTCTATTGCATCTTCAAACATTTTTATCACATCCTTTGAATTTATTTTAACAGTTTATACGGTGCTTCGCAAGAGCTCAGACTTTTATGTGATACAGAGCAGGACTTTTTGTGAGAAACCGGGATGCCCCTTGTGACAGTTTTGCTGGGATTCAGGCGAGTGTTTCGACTGACGAAGGGAGCTCTTCAAATCTGAGGCCTTTCAAATGTTAGAATCTGAGGAGCTTTCCGGGGTTAGAATCTGAGGGGCTTTCAAGGTGTTGGAAATATCAATATTTTATGATACAATATCCCCCGTCAGACAAGGAGTTTACAGTGATAATTCTTATAAAACGTGAATTAACAGAGAGGTTACAGTATGAAAATAGTAGTGATAGGCGGCGGAGCCTCCGGAATGACAGCGGCAATAGCAGCTGCCAGAAAGGGCGCGGAGGTAAAGCTTTTTGAAAAAGAAGAAAGACTGGGCCGTAAGATTTTGGCAACGGGGAACGGAAAATGCAATTACAGCAACAGTATATATAAAGAAGATTCGTATAATGAAAATGCTGCCGGTTTTGTAAAGAAAACTTTTGAAAAGGTGTCCCCTGAGGATACACTTGATTTTTTCGACGAAATAGGAATATATCCAAGGCATGAGAGCGAAGGCAGAATTTATCCTTCATCGGAGCAGGCCTCCTCGGTGCTGGATGCTCTGAGAACCGAAATAGAAAGACTTGAAAATATAGATGTAATAAATCTCCACTGGATAAAAGGAATTGTTCACAGAAAAGAGGGCGGATTTGCTATAGTATCTCACCGCAACATGCGTCTGGCAGCGGACAAGGTGATAATAGCCTGCGGAGGCAGTGCCGGAAGCCAGTACGGCTGTGAGGGAGACGGTCATGCTCTGGCGGAAATGCTGAAACATGAGGTAATAGAGCCGCGCCCTGCCCTGGTTCAGCTCACGTCGGGAGCGGATTACTTCAAACAGCTTAAAGGCGTAAGGGCGAAAGGAAAGGTAACCCTTGCAGTTAGGGAGAAAAAAGGAGCTGAAGCGGAAATTATCGACGCGGAAAAGGGCGAAATCCAGTTTACGGAAACCGGACTGTCGGGAATATGCATATTCAACCTGAGCGGAAGAGCCAACAGGAGTATGTATGAGAAAAAACACTGCAGTATCATCATAGATCTTTTCCCGGAAGCAGATCAGGAGGCATTCAGGGAAATGATGAAAACACGTTTATCCAGATCCCTGCACAAAACCTGCGAGGAGTTTCTTAACGGCCTTATAAATAAAAAACTTATACCGGTGGTTTTAAAAAATTGCGGTATCAAAAAAATAACTGAAAAAGCAGACACTGTTACGGAAGAACAGCTTGTGAAAATCTCGGATTTTCTTAAGAACTGGGAGGTTGAAATCAGCGGTTCAAAATCCTGGAGTGAGGCGCAGTGTACATCGGGAGGCGTGGAGCTGTCCCAGGTAAACCCGGAAAATATGGAATCCAGACTTATCCCGGGTCTGTATTTTGCCGGAGAGGTCCTGGATGTTGACGGAAAATGCGGAGGATATAACCTGCAGTGGGCATGGAGCAGCGGTCTTCTTGCGGGAGCGTCTGCTGCGGAGAGGAAATAATGCTTAGAATTCATCAGATTAAGCTGGATTTAAAGGAAGATAAATCGGAAATACCTGTTAAAATTGAAAAGAAGCTTCATATTAAGAAGAATTCCGTTTTGGAATGGAGAATTGTGAGGGAGTCTGTTGACGCCAGAAACAAGAATAATATAAAGCGGATTTACACTGTGGATTTTTCCGTAAAGAATCCGGAGGTGCTTCTGAAAAAGTTTAAAGAGCTGAAGCCGGCGGAGCCTCAGAATTTTGAAGTTCTGTCTGAAAATGTATCCGGGGGAGGGGAAAAACCCATGAATTATCCGCCTTACATTGTCGGTTTCGGCCCTTGCGGAATGTTTGCCGGGCTGGTTCTCGCCAGAAAGGGTTTCAGACCTGTAATTCTGGAGAGGGGGAAAAGAATCGAGGAGAGAATTTCCGACGTGGAGGCATTCTGGAAGGAAGGAAAGCTTTTGCCGGAATCCAACGTTCAGTTCGGGGAAGGCGGCGCAGGCGCTTTTTCTGACGGAAAGCTCAATTCGGGAATAAAAAACTCCTATAGAACCGGATTCGTTCTCGAAGAACTGGTGAAGCACGGTGCACCGGAGGAAATATTATACAAGCAGAATCCTCATGTGGGCACGGATATTCTTAGAAAAGTAGTGGCGGGTGTAAGGGAGGAGATTCTCAGCCTTGGAGGTGAGATTCGATTTGAAAGCTGCTTTACCGGAATCCGTTCTTCGGGAGGAAGACTGTGGGGCGTTGAAATAAACGGTGAAGAAATATGTGAAACCGAAACCCTGATTATAGCGCCCGGTCACAGTGCCAGAGATACATTTGAAATGCTGAGAGATGCAGGTCTTGAGATGAGCCCTAAGCCATTTTCGATAGGGGCAAGGGTTGAGCATCCTCAGAAAATGATAGATGTCAGTCAGTACGGGTCGGAGGCGGCGGCGGAAATTCTGGGAGCCGCCGACTACAGGCTGTCATATAAATGCGGAAACGGCCGGGGGGTATATACCTTCTGCATGTGCCCCGGCGGGTATGTTGTGGCATCGGCGTCGGAGCAGGGCGGTGTTGTCACTAACGGAATGAGTTATCATTCCAGAGCCGGAAAGAATGCAAACAGCGCTCTGCTGGTTAGTGTGGAGCCTGAGGATTTCGGGAGCGGAGATCCTCTGGCGGGAATAGAGTTCCAGAGAAAATGGGAGCAGGCGGCTTTTGCCGCAGGCGGAGGAAATTACTGTGCTCCGGCCCAGAAAATCGGAGATTTTCTGGCCGGTATTCCGTCTGAAGGCCCGGGAGAGGTTCTTCCGGAATACCGGCCCGGGGTCAAATGGACCGATATAACCCCGTGCCTGCCGGAGTTTGCAGTCGAAGCCATGAAAGAAGCCCTGCCGTACTTCGGAAAGAAGATTAGAGGCTTCGATATGGGGGACGGCGTTTTGACAGCCGTTGAAACCAGAAGCTCGTCCCCGGTAAGAATAAACAGGAACGAAGATTTGCAAAGCGTAATAGAAGGGATTTTTCCTGCAGGAGAAGGAGCGGGATATGCGGGCGGAATAATGTCCGCGGCGGTGGACGGCATAAGAGCTGCGGAAAAAATCTGCGGACTGTGGAAACCTATGGAACAGGAGGAACAGAATTGAGATTTTACTTTTTAAGACATCCGGAAACTGTGGCTAACAGACAGGGCCTGATATACGGCTGGAACGATTATGAATATACTGATAAAGGGCAGTATATGTGTGAAGCTATGCCCGAAAGAATGGATGAGTATAAATTTGACAGGATATACTCCAGCCCTCTGGGCAGAGCATACAAGCTGGCTCAGGGCATCGGAAAAAGAAGAGGCATGGAGGTTGTCTCTGATGACAGAATAAAGGAAATGTATTTCGGAATGCTGGAAGGAATCCCGTATCTTGAGGCAAAGGAAAAGTATCCGGATGTTGTTGAAAAGCTGTTCGGTGATCTGGAAAACTTTGCTGTTCCCGGAGGCGGAGAAAACACCAATGACGTGACAGCAAGAGCCGCAAGCTTTCTGGATGAAATAAAAGATGAGGAAGGCTCAGTGCTGATTGTAACCCACGCAATGTTTATGCATACAGCTGTCTCCTATCTTCTTGATTTGCCGAGAAAAGATATGTGGCATTTCAAAATAGACCCGTGCATGATAGTCAGAGTGGATTATAAGAACGGATTTGGAGTAATGAAATCGATGATTCCTTTCGAGGAAACAGACGGAATGTATATAGTAGACGTGAAATAGCAGTAAAAACAAGGCAGAGACCCGTTGAGGGCTCTGCCTTTAATAATGTGCCGTGTATACGCAGCAGCCGGCAGTGAAATACCGAAGGAGCTAAGATGCCGGCATGCTCCTGTTCGATTGACTGTTAATTATTTTATAATGAGGGACCTGCCGCTCATTTCTTCCGGCTGAGGAATTCCCAGTATTTCCAGCATTGTCGGAGCGATATCCGCAAGAACTCCGCCGGATCTAAGGCTGAGGCAGACACCTTCAGGCGAAGCCGCCAGGAAAGGAACCTTGTTTGTTGAGTGAGCGGTAACCGTTTCTCCCGCTTCGTTAAGCATGCAGTCGCAGTTCCCGTGATCAGCCGTGATGAGTGCAGTACCGCCTTTGCCGGTAACTGCATCTACTATTTGCGGTATGCATTTATCAAGAGCTTCAACGGCTTTAACTGCCGCATCGAAAACACCCGTATGACCGACCATATCGGGATTTGCAAAGTTGAGAATAATAACCTCGTAAAGATCTTTTGATATGGCATCGATAACTTTTTCGGTAATCTCAAAAGCGCTCATCTCAGGCTGGAGGTCATATGTGGCAACCTTTGGAGAAGGAACCAGAATACGGTCCTCGTTTTTATTCGGAGCCTCTACGCCTCCGTTGAAGAAAAACGTCACATGAGCGTATTTTTCTGTTTCTGCAATCCTCAGCTGGTGAATTCCTTTGGAGGAAAGGTATTCGCCTAAAGTGTTTTCAAGCTTTTCTGGAGGGAAGGCTACGAGAACACCCGGCATAGATGCATCATACTGGGTCATGCATACATATGTAAGATTTTCCGGGAGCACCTTTCTGTCAAAGCCTGTGAAATCTCTGTCCACAAATGCTCTGGTGATTTCCCTTGCGCGGTCAGGTCTGAAATTGTACATAATTACCGAATCGTTGTCTGAAATTCTTCCGGAAATCTTTCCGTCTTCTGAAAGGATGAAAGGCTTAACGAATTCGTCCGTTACATCGTTTTCATATGAGTTGTCCAAAGCAGAGAAAGGATCCGACACAATATCTCCTTCACCGAGAGTAAGAGCATCGTATGCCAGCATAACTCTCTCAAATCTGCTGTCTCTGTCCATAGCATAGTATCGTCCGGAAACGGTGGCGAGTTTTCCTGTGTTCTGCTCATTCATGTATTCCGTAATCTGAGCTATATATGTGCCGGCGGATTTTGGAGGAACATCTCTGCCGTCAAGAAACGCGTGCAGAAAAACTTTTGAAACACCGCTGCGCTTTGCCAGATCGATCAGCGCCTTAAGGTGTGTCATATGGCTGTGAACTCCTCCGTCGGAAAGCAGACCCATAATATGAAGAGCCGAATCGCGCTTTTTAACATTTTCTACAGCGGAAAGCAGAGCCCTGTTGCTGAAAAAATCCCCGTCATTTATGGATTTGGTGATTCGTGTCAGCTCCTGATACACTATTCTGCCCGCTCCGATGTTCAGGTGTCCAACCTCGGAATTTCCCATCTGCCCCTCCGGCAGACCGACATCAAGCCCGGACGCACCCAGTAAGGTATGAGGATAACGGGCAAAAATTCTGTCGATTTCCGGTTTGTGAGCATGGGCTATGGCATTGCCGTATTCTTCGGGATTTACTCCGTAGCCGTCAAGTATCATAAGCATTAATGGTTTGGTTTTCATTATATGTATTCTCCTTCAAAGGTTAATTATATCTTATGCGGCTTAATTATAGCACAAAACACAGTCATATGTTAAACTAAATTAACTGTTGAATCAGTTTGAAAGGAAGAAAACAGGTGCATGAAAAGGAGGTAGCCTGTGAAATGGAATGAGGCGCAGCTTGGCGCGATAATGACCAGAAACAGCAATATACTGGTTTCTGCAGCAGCCGGTTCGGGAAAAACCGCGGTGCTTACGGAAAGAATAAAAAGACTGGTAACCCGGGAGGGTACAGGAATAGATGAAATGCTGATAGTTACCTTTACAAACGCTGCGGCGGGGGAAATGAGAGAAAGGATTTTCAAAGGGATTTCCGAAGCCATGGAGGAGGAGGGAGCCGACCTGCCGTATCTTCAGGAGCAGCTGGATAAAATCGGCAAGGCAAATATAAGTACCTTCCATGCCTTTTGCATGGAAGTGATCCGTGAATATTTTTATCTTACGGAGCTTTCGCCGGATTTCAGAATCTGCGACGATGCCCAGAAAGCTATATATGATACGGAAGCCATGGATGATCTTATAAATGAGTTTTTCGATAAGGAAAATAACGGAGATTTTTTGAAATTTGTAAGGAAATATTCAAAGGCGGGAAACGAAAAGGGAGTAACCGACATGATTCGCATGGTTTATAACTATATAAGGAGTTTGCCGGCACCCTTTGAGTGGCTGAATGAAAGCGTTGAGAAGCTGAAGGACAGCGAGGATCCGTATGAGAAGAGCACATACGGAGACGCATGCGTTCTCAGAGACATGGTTGTCAGATATCACGAGATTTTCATGTCTAAGAAGATGTCCGCAAATCAGCCGGATTTCAACGATGTTGAGCATCTTGCCCTTAAAATTCTGGAAAATCCCGAACCCTGCAGTGAGTACAGGGAAAGGTTCAGGCATATTTTCATTGACGAATATCAGGATACAAATGCGGTTCAGGAGGAACTGATAAACCGCATAAAAAGGGATGACAACCTGTTTATGGTGGGAGATGTTAAGCAGAGCATATATCAGTTCAGACTGGCGGATCCGCAGATTTTTATCGACAAATACAAAGAATACCGGGACGGTGACGGAAGCGGCGGAATTAAAATAGATCTTAACAGGAATTTCAGAAGCAAGCCCTCTGTCCTGGAGGCGGCTAACAGGGTAATGACGGAGATTATGACTGACGAAACCTGCGGAATAAGCTACGATGAATCTGCAATGCTTTATCCGGGCTTTGATTACGGTGAAGAGGATATTATCAGTTCCGGAACGGAAAAGGTGAAGCTGGATGTAATAGTGGAATCCCGGATAAACGAACGACTGTCGGAAAGCGGTGATATCGCGGAGAAAATAAAAAGCACAGAACTGGAAGCGCTTTTCATATGCGGCAGAATAAAAGAAGTGCTTGGCAGGGAGTATTTTGATTTTAAGGAGAACCGGATAAAAAAAGTTACATATGATGACATTGTAGTTCTGATGAGAGCATATAAAGGATCCGCAGATATTTATCAGGAGATTTTCCAGAGGGAAGGAATTCCGGCGTATGTGGAAGGCAATGACGGATATTTTGAGACGGTTGAGATATCTGTATTTGCAAATCTGATAAGAATCATTGCAAATAAGCGTCAGGATATTCCACTGCTCAGCGTGATGCGTTCGGCAATGTTTGGGTTTTCTCCGGACGAAATGAGCGAAATAAGGCTTATCAACAAAGACGGGCTGTTTTCCGAAGCCTTTCTGGCGTACTGCAGGGAGGGGCAGAACGAAGCACTTCGTTCAAAGTGCTGTGAAATGCTGGAACGACTGGACAGATGGAAGGATGAATCCGGATACATGTCATTGAAGGATTTTCTCTGGAAGCTGGCAGAGGAATCCGGCTTCTACGATTTTATAGGAGCACTGCCTCTTGGCTCGAGAAGAATCAGAAATTTAAAGACTCTTATTGAAAAAGCCGAAAAATACCAGCGCAGCACCTCCGGAGGACTGACCGGATTTATCAGATATATGGAGCTTATGGAGCTTAATTCCGCAAAGATGTCATATTCGAGGCCCGAAGGGGAAAACGAAGGCTGTGTAAAAATGATGAGTATTCATAAAAGCAAGGGCCTGGAATTTCCTGTGGTAATAACCGCAGGTCTGGGAAAAGGTTTTAATCACAGGAAGGCTTCGGGAGAAATAAGCCTCGACAGAAATTTGGGACTCGGGCTTAGATTCAGGGATGATAGCAGCGAGTATTATATGAAAACCCAGCGTCAGCTGGATATTGATGCGGCTGTCCGGGAAAAAGAACTTGCGGAAGAGATGAGAATTCTGTATGTTGCCATGACAAGGGCAAGAGAGGAACTGATTCTTATCGGAACCGTAAAGAAGCTGGATGATACATATCCGGGAGAGGGCAAGCTTACGCAGGAATGCAAGTGTTTTCTGGAGTGGGTGTGCGGACCTCTTGAAGGGGCAGCCGGGGACGGTAGGATTCAGGTAAAATACCATACAGTTCTGCCTGAAGAGTATTATCCTTCGGAGCTTACGGAGCCGGAAGCCATTGAGGAAGTAAGTCCGGAAGAAAATGACGAAAAGGACGAGAGGGCAGAGAAGCAGGACACGGCTGCAGAAGAAACCGAAGAATCGGAAGAAAAAAGGATTCGGGATGAGGTTTTTGCGGAATACGATTTTTCCTATCCATATAAAGAAGCCGCAGGAATGTCCGGAAAGTTTACCGCTACTGAGCTGAACAGACTGACATACGGGGATTCTTTAGACAGACTGCCTGAAATTTACTCCAAAAGGGAATCCGATGCCGGAGGCAGAGAAGGATATGCTTCATTTATTGGCGAAATAAACAGGGAAATCCCTGTATGGAAAGAAAATCCGGAGAAAATAAGTGCCGCAGAAAAAGGAACCGCAGTTCACAAGGTTCTTCAGGAGCTGGATTTTTCACTTATCGGAAGTGAAAATGAGATAAATGATCAGATTGACAGAATGGTAACGGAAGAAAAGCTTACCGAAAGAGAAAAGGAAGCCGTCTCCGCAGACAGGATTTTCAGGATGTTTGAAAGCGATCTGGGAAAACGGATGAAGAGCGCAGAAAAAGTATACAGAGAAAAATCATTCCTGCTCTGGAGGCCTTTTGATGATGAAACCGGAAGCATAGTCCAGGGGATAATAGATTGTTTCTTTATAGAAGACGGAGAAGCGGTTCTGGTTGATTATAAAACGGATTTCATTCCACATGAAGGCGGTGAGGCGGCTGCTTTAGAAAAATCGGAAAAATACAGAACCCAGATAGATATTTATAAGGAGGCAGTAGAAAAATCCATGGGTCTCAGGGTAAAGGAGGCGTATCTGTACTTCCTTTCCTCGGGAACTGCCGTGCGGATGTGAAAATTTTTGATGAAATAGGGGAGGACGGCTTGTGCCGCCCTCCCGTCTGTTAAGGGATAATTATATCAATTATGTTTCGCCGGGTTTTTAGCCGCGATATTCTTTTCCGGTCATGGAATCGATGCAGATTCGGATAAAGGCGGTTCGGTCGATTGTCCTGTCAATCATTGCCTGGCCTGCCTCGTCAAAGCCTTTGGTCCAGCGTGATATCATTTCCTTGGCCAGATACTGACGTTCTTCCGGATCTTCGACGAATTCTGCGTGCCCTTCTATTACAACGCTCTCGAAGGCAGCTGTGAATTTTTCGTTGATAACGCGGTTCTCTCCTACTATGGTGAGGCATACCCTGTTGTCTTTTGCAAGAGCGTCTATTTTGTATCCGTATTTTGCGGAATGGAAATACAGAGAGCCTTTGTCATAAATGTAGTGAACAGGAACAACATAAGGTTTTCCTTCATCGCCATTGACAGCGAGGGCTGCAATTCTGTTATTCATTAAGAGTGCCTCCGCATCTTCTTTCTTCATTAACCTGTTGATAAAGTGCATTTTTCTTTCCATTTTACTACCTCTTTTCGCAATGTTTAACAGTATTGTTTTGAATGTTTTAATAATAACCGTTGATAAAGAAAAAATACGTTGCAAATATCACATAGAGGGTCCGCAAATAAAAAAAAGACCATATCCGGGTGCAGGAAATGGCCGCTGAATGTAAACGGATTACAGGATACGGAAGTAGTTTTTGTCGTAGTCTATGATGCCTTCCGCCTTCATCTTTGACAGCTCTCGTGTCAGAGCGCTTCTGTCAACGCATAGATATTCCGCAAGTTCGACTCTGCCCATAGGAATCTCAAAATACCGGCTGTCCTGTGCCTGAGACTGAATAGACAGGTATGCCAGTATCTTTTCTCTTATGGAGCGTTTTGATACGGCTTCCACTTTTCGCATAAGGTTACGGTTCTTTCCGGCTATCATATGGACCATATTCTCGATAAGACGATGATGAAATCTGCAGGCCAGAGTGCAGCAGTGCATTATACGGTCGAAGGGCATGAACAGGATTTTAGCATCCTCTGAAACCACAAAGGTGACTATAGACAGACTGTCCTCGCCGCATGCAAAGGTTTCGCCGAACAGCTCATCCTTTTCCATTCGAACTATTAAGGTTTTATTGCCCCAAAAATCTTCTTTTATCATATCCACTGCTCCTGAGAGCAGAACTCCTATATATCGGATATTTTCCTCCTCAAGAGCTATGATTTCCCCTTTTTTATAATGACCGATATTATATTCCATGCACTCAAGCATGGCCTTCAGATCCGGCTCCTCAATGCAGCTGAAAAGCGGAGAACTCAGTTCGTCAATTTTTATGGACATCATGCACCCCCTTTTTTTAGTCAAGTATAATTTTACAGCAGGAAACGAAATGCTGCAACGGAATAAAAAGGAGATTTGAATCCCGCAGCCGCAGGAAAGGACAGTTTCGCACCGAAAAACGGAAATAAGGGTAAAGGAAAGGGACTGTTATTAAATAACAGTCCCTAACTTTATTATGTAAAGATTGAAATGGGTTATTGATTAAACAATGCCCTGTGCCATCATAGCGTTTGCAACCTTTAAGAAACCAGCGATGTTTGCGCCTGCAACATAGTTGCCTTCCATGCCGTATTCAGCAGCAGCTTCTTTACATTCTTTGAAGATGTTAACCATGATTGAGTGAAGTTTTGTGTCAACTTCTTCGAATGACCAGTAAATTCTCTGGCTGTTCTGAGCCATTTCGAGACATGATGTAGCAACACCACCAGCGTTTGCAGCTTTAGCAGGTCCTACGATTACGCCGTTCTCCTGTAAGAATTTGAGAGCTTCATTTGTTGTAGGCATGTTAGCGCCTTCGCAAACGAATTTTGTTCCGTTAGTAACGATTTTCTGAGCATCTTCGATGTGAATTTCGTTCTGTGTAGCACATGGGATAACAACGTCAACTTTAACGCCCCATGGTTTTTCGTTTGGATAGAATTTTGCGCCTGGGAATTTGTCAGCATAAGGTGCGCAAACGTTCTTTCCGCTTGCTCTTAATTCGAGCATATAATCAATCTTTTCGCCTGTTACGCCGGCTTCATCATAGATGTATCCGTCAGGACCTGAGATTGTAACAACTTTAGCACCGAGTTCTGTAGCTTTTGTAACTGTACCCCAAGATACATTACCGAAACCTGATACAGCAACTGTCTTGCCTTTAAGTGTTTCGCCTGAAGCTTTGAGCATTTCTTCTGTGAAGTAAACGATACCGAAACCTGTAGCTTCTGTTCTAGCTAATGAACCGCCCCAGCCTACTCCTTTACCTGTGAGTACGCCTTCGTATCTGTTAACGAGTTTCTTGTACTGTCCGAAGAGGTAACCGATTTCTCTTCCGCCTACACCCATGTCACCGGCAGGAACGTCTGTGTCAGCGCCAACATGTCTGAATAATTCTGACATGAAGCTCTGGCAGAATCTCATAACTTCGCCGTCGCTCTTTCCAACAGGGTTAAAGTCTGAACCGCCTTTACCGCCGCCGATAGGAAGTGTTGTAAGTGCGTTTTTGAAGATCTGTTCGAATCCTAAGAATTTGATAACTGAAAGTGTAACTGATTTGTCAAATCTGAGACCGCCTTTGTATGGTCCAAGGCATGAATTGAACTGTACTCTGAATCCTCTGTTAACCTGAACTTCGCCGTTGTCGTCAACCCAAGGAACTCTGAACATAACCTGTCTTTCAGGCTCGATCAGTCTTTCTACGATCTTAGCTTCAACCCATTCAGGATGAGCTTCGAGAACAGGTTCGATAGTTGTAACAACTTCTTCTACTGTCTGGAGAAATTCAGCCTGATCAGCGTTTCTCTGTTTTGCGATTTCGATGTACTTCTGTGCAAGTGCTCCCATTTCTAACATCTCCTTTTAATAATTATAAATTATGGTTATGAAAACCTTTACACCGCTATATTAAACCTGTCATTTTTACTTGTCAATAGAAATGGTATAAAAAACGAATTATTTCATAAAAAAGCATTTATACCGAAAATAATACCGCGCACTTTAAATATAGTGAAAAATCCGCGGAAAAAAACGATGTTTTTTTTAGGGAAAGAGCCCTTTGAATATCGAAAAAACAGCCCGTAAAAAAGAAAAATGCCGAAAAATGTCGAGAAATGCAGAAAAATGCGGATTGAGGAAGCCTTTGAGCGCAAGGACATTTTCCGTGTTGATTAATCGGTATATTTTTAATATAATAGGTTCAAATGGGAATACCGACTTTATGCGGGTATCTGAAAGAAAGGAGGAAAACATGGAAAGAAGCCTTGAAATCATTTTCGGATTGATAGAAGAAAAGAAGTATGCGCTTGTCAGAGAGGAGCTTCTTGAGAACAATGAAGCGGATATCGCCGAAATAATAGAAGAAGTGAATGACGAACTGGGAACGGAGAAATCCGTGATTCTGTTCCGGATGCTGCCGAAAGATATTTCCGCGATGGTGTTTGCGTATCTTTCCTCGGACTGTCAGGTTGACATAGTCGGAGGAATCACTGTAAAGGAAGTACAGAACATCATGGAGGAAATGTCCTTCGACGATATGATTGACGTGCTTGAAGAACTGCCTGCAAATGTTGTAGACAGAATTCTGATGAGGACTGACAAAGAGACCAGAAAGCTCATTAATCAGTTCCTTAATTATCCCGAATCTTCCGCAGGAAGCCTTATGACCATTGATTACATAGGGCTGAAAAAGGAAATGAATGTGGGTGACGCTCTTCAGTATATTAAGATACATGGAATGGACCAGGAAACGGTTTATACATGTTATGTAATGGATGCGGAAAGGCATCTTGAAGGAATAGTATCTTTGAGGACTCTGGTTGTCAGCGACAGTGACGAGACGATAAAGGATCTCATGCATGAGGATTTCATATCAGTAAATGTTATGGATGACCAGGAGGAAATCGCGCAGCTTTTCAAAAAGTATGACTTTTTGGCTCTGCCGGTAGTGGATAAGGAAAATCGTCTGGTGGGTATTATTACCTTCGATGACATCATGGACGTTATCGAAGAAGAAACCACCGAAGACTTTGAAAGAATGGCCGGCGTACTGGATGACAGCGACAAAGAATATCTGGATTTGAGTGTAATTCAGCATATTAAAAACAGAGTGCCCTGGCTGTGTCTTCTGACTGTATCTCTGATGATAACCGGAGCTATAATAGCCAGATTTGAGGCGCTTATGTCCCAGGTAATTGCTTTAGTAGCATATATGCCTCTTCTGATGGGAACGGGAGGAAATACCGGCACCCAGTCGGCTACTCTTGTAATCCGCGGAATGTCTCTGGGAGAGATTGAGCTGAGAGATGTGGGCAAGGTAATCTGGAAGGAACTGAGAATCAGTATGGTGCTGGGAGCAGTTCTGGCTCTGATAAACTTTGCCAAGATAGTGCTGATAGACAGGCAGGAGCCTCTGATAGCACTCACTGTATCCATATCAATATTAATAGTAGTAATTTTTGCAAAGCTGATAGGAGGACTTCTTCCTATGGCGGCAAAGAAGCTTAAAATAGACCCGGCGCTTATGGCAACACCTATGATATCCTCAATAACGGATATGGTTTCGGTAATTATTTATCTGCTTCTTGCCACATTGATTATGGGAATAACATTATAAAACATTAAGGGACCGGCGCGTTGGCACGGTCCCGCTGAATTTCAGGGAGGTATTTTTATGCTGAGAACTGCTTTGGGCAGCAGAGTCAGAAAAATTGATGAAACAGCTATTAAAGAAAGAGGAATACCGGGTGAAGGTCTTATGGAAACCGCCGGCAGTAAGCTTTACCGGTCAGTGCTGAAATCTCTTAAGGAAATCGACGGAAGCCGCTGCGTTATCGTGTGCGGAGCCGGAAACAACGGCGGTGACGGATATGTTGCCGCAAGGCTTTTGAAAGAATGCGGAATAAAGGAAAGTGTTTTTTCTCTTGTGGATACAAAAAAGCTTTCGGGTGACGCGCTGCTTAATTTCGAAAGATACACCGCAATGGGAGGAGAGACAAAGATTCTTAACAGCGATAAAAATATGAATGATTTTATCCTGTCGTCTGAGGCTGCCGATGTAATAGTTGATGCAGTTTTCGGAACCGGGATAAGCCGTGAAATAGGAGGAAATGCTAAACGCGTCATAGATATCATTAATTCCTCCGGCAAATACGTTGTATCAGTAGATATTCCGTCGGGAATCGGCGCTGATGACGGAAGGATATACGGTGTATCTGTAAAAGCAGACAAAACAGTAACCTTCCAGATGAACAAGCTTGGAATGTGTATTGAGCCGGGCAGAACTATGGCCGGAAAGGTTGAAGTAGAGGATATAGGTCTGCCGGAGGATCTTTGCCGTGAAGAAAAGGGAATAGTATATATTATGGAAGAAAAAGATGCGGCAAAGCTTCTTCCGAAAAGAAATGTACTTATGAATAAAGGCGACGCCGGCAAGGTTCTGATAGCTGCCGGCAGCAGAGGCATGGCTGGAGCGGCGGTGCTGGCTGCCAGAGCCGCGTACAGGAGCGGAGCAGGACTGGTCAAGGTGGCGGCAGTCTGGGATGTTGTTCAGATAATTCAGGCCGCAGTTCCGGAAGCTACATGTTTAATTCTGGACGAAGATGTAAATAATAATATCAAGCTGATCAGCAAAGAAGCGGAGGCGTATGATGCGGTGGCAGTGGGACCGGGACTCGGAAGATCCGAAAATGCGGTCAGGCTGGTGGAACATATCATCAGAAACATATCAAAGCCGCTGCTGCTGGATGCGGATGCTATAAATATAGTGTCCGAAAATCCTGATATGCTCAGAGAACACAGAGGCCGTGTGGTTATGACTCCTCATCCGGGGGAGATGGGCAGACTTATCGGATGCAGCGCAAAAGAGGTTAACGAAAACCGGGTCCGTATCGCACAATCCTTTGCTTCGGAATATAATGTAACACTGGTGCTCAAAGGCTCCGGCAGTGTGATTGCCTGCCCCGACGGAACGGTATATGTAAATCCGACGGGAAGTCCCTCAATGGCAACCGCAGGCAGCGGAGATGTGCTCAGCGGGATAACGGGAGCGTTTCTTGCGGCAGGACTGTCAGACAGAGACAGCATTCTTCTGGGCACCTATGTTCACGGACTCAGCGGAGAGCTGTGCAGCCGTGAATATGGAGAATATGGTACAACAGCATCGGATATAGCAGAGTTTGCGGGAATAGCTTTGAAGAAATTGACTATGACAGAATAAAGATATATACTAATAATTAACGAATCGGGATGTCTCATTGTGCCGTAATATTTAAAACAACGGAGAGTGAGTGACTTGATTATAAAAAGAGGAGATATTTTCTTTGCGGACTTGAGCCCGGTTGTGGGCTCTGAGCAGGGAGGTCTTAGACCTGTGCTGGTTATTCAGAACGATGTGGGGAACAAATACAGTCCCACGGTAATAGTTGCGGCAATAACTTCTCAGGTCAATAAAAACAAGCTTCCGACCCATGTCGAAATAGGAATGCTGGGCAACGGGCTTTCCAGAAATTCTGTTGTTCTCATGGAACAGCTCAGAACTATCGACAAGATGAGACTGAAGGAAAAAATAGGCCATATCGACGAGCC
This sequence comes from Bacillota bacterium, assembly GCA_030526325.1. GTDB lineage: Bacteria > Bacillota > Clostridia > Peptostreptococcales > Anaerovoracaceae > RGIG1899. Next base: position 10,628 of record JAUNCY010000014.1, on the reverse strand, counting down.
TGCCATTGGAAGGGTTCGCGATGCTCTTACCGTCAGTCTGGGTATGGGAGGATAAAGGAGGACAAAATGAAAAAAAGAACATTGACACTTATATTGGCGCTGGCTGCTGTTTTATGTCTGTCCGCATTTGCTGTATGGGCAGACCCGGGTTCATCAGATGACCCGCTGGTAAGCAAAAGCTATGTAGATGCCCAGATTGCTGCAGTCAAGGCTGAGTCATCCGGAAGCTACAGTATAGTTCATATAGGCGCAGGTCAGTCAGTAATAGGAAAGGAAGGTACGGAAATCATTGTAAGAGCGGGAGTTGTTACAGCTATAGACAACGGCGTGAACGGAGTTTCCGACTTGACCTCAGGCAAAGACCTGATGAGCGGAACAGAAATAGGACTCAACCATCTGCTGCTGGTTCCCAGAGATGACGGCAGGGGAGTAAAGGCCTGGACTGAATCCTATCTGATGGTCAGAGGCGGCTATGTTCTTAAATAAATATAAAAAATCGTAAGTGTGCCGGACTGTAATGCCGGCGCACTTCTTTTTTAGGGTAGATTTTTGGCTCATTATGTTATAAGATAAAAAATTGACAAATGGATAAACATACCAAGAAAAATACAGACAGGCATTTGGGAAAATTGCTGAACGGAGGGCAGAATGAGATTAATTAAAGAAAACAGGATACTGGCACTGATTTTAATTGCGGCAGTAATAGTATCGGGAATTGTGGCAGGTCAAAGGATTTCTGTGGAAAACAATGCAAAATCTGTGGATATCGTTGTGGATTACAAGGAGATGGAACTGTTGTCCCAGCAATCGGAAAATGATGTGTCCTGGTGGCTTAGTGAATTTGCGGACATGGGCATTACCAAGGTGGGGCTTCATGAGGAAACACTGAAATCTCTTACGGAATCCGAACTGCCGGTAAAGGCGGAGCTGGTCAAGGATTTAAGAAAGGACACATACTGGATGAATCAGGCTTCTCCGGAGGTGCTGGCCCTTATTGATGAAAACGTTAAAGACGATTTTGATGTGCTGGTTATCGCAGGCTCTAAAGAAATGTACGATTTTGTAAACCGTGCTTTTGAAGAAAGATACGATCCTGAGAGGTCAGTGTCTCTGGAAACGGAAAACGGAGGATATATTTTAATCGACGGCAGAGTTGAGGATTCTCTGTATTATGAGACCGAAAAAATCCTGATGACTGAAGATACGGGATTCTCTCAGGAAACGGATATGGCAGGCTCGGTAATAATGTATCTGAATATCGGGCTTCTTCCGGAAAAGGTGGATACTATTCAAAAGGCGGGCTGCAGAGTAGAGCCGAGAACTCTGGGTTACGCAGGCTGGAATGATAATCGCTTCCTGAATGATGTTACATCCTCATACGAAAATATGAATGTGGTGCCGGACTACTGGATAATGGGAAGCCGTGCTGTTCCGGGTTATGACGACGGAACGGAAAAGCTTACGGACTATCTCAATAAAAATGATATAACAATAGGAATAGTTGAAAATACCACACAGAGACAGAATATTTCTCCTGACGGAATGGAAGATGTAATTACAGGAACCGACTATGATGTTGTAAGAGTATTTTCCGTATGGCCTTATATCCAATACAGATACGGATACTATGGATATGAAAGCTATGAGGAGATTGAGAATTCCCTTTTCAGGGCTGTGGTAGAAAGAAACGTAAAGGTAATATACTATAAACCTATGAAGGAAACCGATGACGAATACACATATATTACAGATATTCAGGATTACAGGGATTCCTTTAAGAATCTTGAAGCCAGACTTGCGTCTCACGGGATAGTTATTGGTGAGGCTTCGACCTTTGAACCGTACAAGGTTCCGCTCTGGGCGGGAATAATCATTGCTATAGGTGCAGGCTGTGCAGCTCTGTTCTGCCTTAAAACTGTACTTCCGGTAAGAAACAGATGTATATATTTACTTCTGGCTGCAGGTATTCTCGGGGTTCTGGGGGCATATTACATTGCTCCGGGTTTCTCGGCACTGCTGACATCCTTTGCGGCTTCTGTTATGATTCCGTGCATGACAACGGTGCTGATGATGTATGCCGCAGGTGAAATAAAGTCAAGGTTGGACAGCGAAGCCGGAGTCGTAAAACTGGCTGTACTGGGAGCCGCGGTCCTGCTGGGCTGTGTAGTAATTTCTGCTGCGGGAGCTGTTATGACAGCGGCGCCTGTTTCGAGTATTGACTACATGCTTGAGCTGGATATATTCAGAGGAGTAAAACTGGCTCAGCTGCTGCCTCTCGCCTTTTTCATGCTGCTGTTTATGCTTGCTGCACTGAAGATGTGGGGAGATAAAGAGAAAAACACTCTTGAGATAACAGACATAAAATGGGCGTTAAATTACAATATTAAAATGTGGATGGTGCTGCTTGCCATGGTTGTGGGGGCTGCTGGATTTATTTATCTCGCAAGAACCGGTCATGAGAGCGGAATAGAGGCTTCATCCCTGGAACTTCTGGTAAGAAATTATCTGGAGGAAGTGCTCTACGCAAGGCCGAGAACCAAGGAATTCCTTGTTGCCTTTCCGGCTGTAATGCTGTTTATATACAGCATGGTGCGAAATATGAAGATTTTCTCCTTCCTGTTCGGGCTTGCCGGAGTTATAGGATTTACATCTGTCACAAATACTTTTATGCATATCAGAACTCCTATGGAGCTGGGATTTGCCAGAACCGGATATGCGGCAGTATTCGGAATAGTGCTCGGCATAATGTACATCCTTATTCTCGAAGGGTTTTACAGGATATACAGAAAGAGAGGTAGCCGTAATAATGCATAGGATTGTAATTTCCGGATATTATGGTTTCAATAATATCGGAGATGAATCTATTTTAAAGGCGGTTGTTGAGAACCTGCAGGATCGTATTCCTAACATCGAAATAACGGTGCTTTCAAACAATCCTCAGTCTACCCGGGACAAATTCGGTGTAAGGGCTGTGGACCGGCGGAGCATTGCCCAAATTGTAAGAAGTATTGCAGGGGCGGATCTTCTGATAAGCGGAGGAGGAAGTCTGCTGCAGGATGTGACAAGCAGGAAAAGCATACTGTACTATCTTGCCGTAATGTGGATTGCGATGTTTTTCCGCAAGAAGGTTTTTATATACAGTCAGGGAATAGGCCCTGTCAATTCTCCGTTTAACAGGAGGCTCATGATAAATACGCTGTCGAAGGCGGATTATATTGTGGTTCGGGACGAGGGCTCCCGGGAGTTTCTTCTGGAATGCGGTATGAAGGATGATAAACTGATGGTGACGGCGGATCCTGTTATCAGAATCAGAAAGCCCGGGCTGGAAACGGGAAAACGTATTCTCGAAGAAGCAGATTTTGATTTTGATACGGACAGACCCGCTATCGGAATAGCAGTAAAAGGGAATATTAAAGATGAAGATTTTCTGTCTGAGGTATGTCTGGGAATTAAAGAACTCATAGCCAGATATGACGCAAGGATAGTGCTTATACCTTTTCATTTTTCCGAGGATATGCCTATTACGGAAGAGATTCAGCGGCGAGTGGGTGAAAAGGTTGCCTGCATCAGAAGAAAATGCCTTACCGGGGAGATGCTTTCCATTATCGGAAACATGGATCTGCTGGTGGGGGTCAGACTTCATTCTTTGATACATGCTGCAATTATGGAGGTTCCGATGATAGGTATTTCATACGATCCTAAGGTGAATTCCTTCATGAAGTCTATGGATTTGAGAGCTATGTGCTCTGTGTACGATTTCAAGGGTGAATACCTTATTGAAGAATATGAAAAGGTTATGAAAAATAAGGAAAAGCTGCTTGGAAAGGTCAGAAGAAACAAGGAGATTCTGATAGAAAAGCTGAATTATAATGAAATTCTTATAAAGAAGCTTCTGGGAGAGGAGTGTTCGGATGAATAACAGAATCAGGATACTGGGAGTTCCTGTGGATATGGTGAATTACGATGAAGCTCTGGAGCGTTTCAAAGAATTTCTGGAGTCTGAGGGAGTAAGCCTGATAGTTACTCCCAACTCGGAAATTGTCGTAAATGCGGGGAAAAATCCTCAGCTTATGGAGGCAATAGAGCAGGCGGAAATGGTTATTCCGGACGGAATAGGTCTGGTATATGCATCCAGAATTCTAAAGCACCCCCTTGAAGAGAGGGTTACGGGCATAGATTTTCTGGGGAGAGGACTGAAGCACCTGTCTGAAACAGGGAAAAGCGTTTTTCTTTTCGGAAGCAAACCGGGGATAGCAGAAAAAGCCGGGGCAAAAATGGAAGAGGCGTATCCGGGTCTGAAAATCGCAGGTACCAGGAACGGTTATTTCAAGCCTGAGGAGGAAGAAGATATTCTCAGGGAAATAAACGAAGCTGCGCCGGATTTGCTTTGCGTAGCTTTAGGCTCTCCAAAACAGGAACTTTTTGTGTTAAAATATAAGGACAGGTTAAAGGCAAAGGCTGCAATTGGTGTAGGCGGAAGCCTTGATGTGTGGTCCGGGGATTTAAAGAGGGCTCCGGAATTCTACAGAAAACACGGACTTGAATGGCTCTACAGATTTATTCAGGAGCCGTCGAGATATAAAAGGATGGCGGCGCTGCCGCTATTCATGCTGAAGGTTGTATTTTCTGATAAAAGTCAAACCGAATGTAAATAATGGAGGAGAAAAAAATGTTAAACGTTGACGAGGTAAAAAATGCTGCACGGAATATGCGTCAGGATATCATAAAAGCTATTTCTGCAGCGGGCTCAGGTCATCCGGGCGGTTCGCTTTCTGCTGCGGATATTATTGCAACTCTGTATTTCTACAAGATGAACGTGAATCCGGAAGCACCGGACATGGTGAACAGAGACAGATTTGTTCTTTCGAAGGGTCATGCGGCACCGGCACTGTATGCCGCACTGGGAAGAAAAGGCTTTTTTGATGTTGAAGAAATGTACAGCCTCAGAAAGATAGGATCAATCTTCCAGGGACATCCGGATATGAAAAAAATTCCGGGAGTAGAAATGTCCACAGGCTCTCTCGGACAGGGATTTTCCACATCTGTGGGAATGGCTCTTGCAAACAAGCTTGACGGAAGAAAATCCAAGGTATATGTACTTCTCGGTGACGGAGAAATCCAGGAAGGCATAGTATGGGAGGCTGCAATGAGCGCTGCTCATTACAAGCTCGACAATCTTGTGGCAATTCTTGATAATAACGGCCTTCAGATTGACGGAAGAAATGATGATGTCATGAAAGTTGAACCTGTTTACGAAAAATTCGAAAGCTTCGGCTGGGAAGTAATGGAGGCGGACGGACACGATATAGAAGAACTGGCAGAAAAGCTGGATGCTGCCGATGAAGTGGAAGGAAAACCGGTCATGATTATTGCAAGAACAGTTAAAGGCAAGGGCGTTTCATTTATGGAAGATGAGGCCGGCTGGCACGGAAAGGCTCCTAATGCGGAAGAGACCGAAAAAGCGCTTGCAGAACTGGGAGGTGAACAGTAATGGCTGATAAAATGGCTACAAGACAGGCTTACGGAGAAGCTCTGGTTGAAATAGGTGAAAAGAACAAAGATTTAATAGTAATGGATGCGGATTTATCAAAATCAACCATGACAGCATCCTTCAGCAAGGCTTATCCCGAAAGATTCTTTAATATGGGTATAGCTGAGCAGAACATGTACGGCGTGGCTGCTGGTCTTGCCTCAGCAGGAAAAACCGTGGTTGCCAGCACTTTTGCCATGTTTGCTGCAGGAAGAGCTTTTGAAATTATCAGAAATTCCATCGGATATCCGAAACTCAACGTTAAAATCTGTGCAACTCATGCGGGTGTTACAGTAGGTGAGGACGGAGCAAGCCATCAGGCAATAGAGGATATTTCTCTTATGAGAAGCATTCCGGGAATGACTGTCCTCAATCCTTCGGACGGAGTTTCCGCAAAGAAGGCAATAGAAGCTGCCGTTGAGATGAAAGGTCCGTGCTATGTAAGACTGGGAAGAGCTGCCGTTCCTGTCATTTATGATGAAAATATGGATTTTCAGATCGGCAAAGGAATAACTGTAAAAGAAGGCAGCGACGTGACAGTTGCGGCTACTGGAATTATGGTAAACGAGGCCCTGATTGCTGCGGAACAGCTGGCGAAAGAGGGAGTATCCGTAAGAGTACTGGATATTCATACAATCAAGCCTATTGATAAAGATATAATTGTAAAAGCGGCAAAGGAAACCGGGGGAATTGTAACCGCAGAAGAACACAGTATTATCGGCGGACTGGGAAGCGCTGTTGCAGAGGTGATTTCCGTTGAATGCCCTGCAAAGCTCAGAATGATAGGTATAAAAGACCGGTTCGGTCAGTCAGGAAAGCCTGCTCAGCTCATGGAAGAGTATGAGATAACTGCGGCAGACATTGTGAAAGCCTGCAGAGAGCTTATCTGATATTTGAGTCATAAATAAATGCCCTCCTTCATAGATTATGTAGTAGTCATTACAAACTGTGGAGGAGGGAATTATTTTGAAAAGAGGTTCTGCCGGAGGGATAGGAAAGAAGGCTGTAATAGGAGGGCTTCTGCTGATTCTGGTTATTGCCGGAGCTGTAGTGGGATGCTCAAAGCTTAAAGGAGACAGTTCTGTGGAGTTTACACTGCTTTCCTCTGAAGATATACCGAAGCAGCTGTCCGAGGAGATCATGCCCGAGTATCAGCTGCTGGAGAGAGCGCTTGCATGCATCATTGACGGAAAAGTTTATGTTGTGGCTGCAAGAGGAGAAAAAACCACTTCAGGTTACGGTGTAACAATAGAAAAAATAACCTGGGAGGAATCGGAAGGGCTGAACAGGATGACTGTGTACGCTAAATTTTCCGACCCCGGAAGCGGTGAACTTCTGACTCAGGAAATTACATATCCTTATGCTGTAGCCGAAACAAATCTGGATATACTGCCTGACGAGGTGGAGCTGAGCGTTCAGTATGATGAGTAAACCGAAAAAGACTGATATTTGTAAAAAATTGCAAAAAAGTTGAAAAGAAAAGCCGTTGATGGTAAAATTTTACATACCATCAGCGGCTGTTGTTTTTATATTATCTGCAGAAAATGAAACCCTTTTCGGTCAGCAGAAAGTCCATCGGAATATCTGTATCGCTGACAGGGACCGAGGGTACAATCTGGAAGTCGTAGCAGAGCCCGATTTTTACTGCATGGGGCAGACGGGGCAGAAATCTGTCATAGCAGCCTTTGCCGAAGCCTATGCGGTTCCCGCTTCTGTCGAATACGACGCCCGGAACTATAACAGTGTGAATGTCGGAGATTACCGCTGCGGGGCATACGTTTTCATCGGGTACCGAGATGCCGAAGGAGTCGATTTTTAAAGAGCAGGGGCCAAGATACTCATAGGGTGTTATTACCGTCCCGGAGGTTTTCGGAAGAACCACTTTTATCCCTTTTGATGAAAGCTTTTCTATCAGCTCAGAGGTTCCGACTTCATTTCTGAAAGCTGCATAGAGCATCACTGATTTGCCGTCGGGAACGGCTGAAAATTCCGAATTAAAGAAGTTTGTCGCGATTTTTTCTTCGGCCTGACGGACGAACTCCGGAGAGAGTGAATCCCGCTCTTTTAATATGGTGCGCCTATATTGTGCCTTCATAGTAAAAATATCCTTTATATAGTTTTTTTAGTGAACTTTTTGTGACAAAATAATAAAGTTTTCCTCAAAGAGGCGATTTTATGGGGCTTTTTTGTAGAAAAAAAGTCAAATTAATTATATAATATCTCTAAATCATGTCAATTATTTGTGTAAAAAGAAAAGGACAAGGGTATAGAATGATAGAATTCCAGAACGTGACAAAAAAATACGGGAATAATGTGGCAGTTGAAAACCTTGACTTAAAAATAGAAAAAGGAGAGTTTGTATTTCTTGTAGGTCCCAGCGGAGCGGGGAAATCCACCTGCATAAAACTCCTTATGAAAGAAATAGAAGCGGACGAAGGCAAGATATTCGTCGGTGACAGAGAAGTTACAGATCTTCCGAACAGACTGGTTCCTGCCCACAGAAGAAATATCGGAATAGTGTTTCAGGATTTCCGTCTCCTTCCCAAAAAAACAGTATATGAAAATGTAGCTTTTGCCATGAATATAGTTCATGCATCAGGAAAAGAAATAAGAAAACAGGTTCCTCAGGTTCTCAGCCTTGTGGGAATCAATACAAAAGCGGAGATGTATCCGCATCAGCTTTCTGCCGGAGAACAGCAGAGAGTTGCTATAGCAAGAGCTATAGTAAACAATCCTTCGGTACTGATTGCGGACGAGCCTACGGGAAATCTGGATCCGGATACCGCATGGGAAATTATGGATCTTCTGACAACAATTAATGAAAAAGGAACCACTATCGTAATGGTTACTCATGCCAAGGATATTGTAGACAGAATGGGAAAAAGAGTAGTAGCAATAGAGCACGGAAAGATAGTTCGTGATGCGGAGGGAGCGTACAGAGAAGATGAGAGCAATTAGTTACACTGTAAAACAGGCCTTCTCGCAGATTGTCAGAAACAAGAACATGAGCACTGCCTCGGTGTTTGCCATTACTGCAATGATGCTCATACTTGGAATGTTTTTTACCATAATGGTAAATGTTAATTTGATGGCAGAGAATGCCCAGGAGCAGTTCGATACGATTCAGGTTTATCTGGCTGAGGATGTAACAGATCAGCAGGGAATAGAGATGACTGCAATGATTAAAAACATCGAGCATGTTAAGGATGCGGTGTATCTCACAAAAGACGATGCTATGGAAATGATGAAAGAAAGATGGGGAGAAAATGCCTATCTTCTGGACGGACTTTCCGGCAATCCGTTCCCGGCAACCATTGAGATAACCTCAGATGATCTTCAGTATGAGCAGGAAATTGCTGCCGAACTGGATGATATGGAAGGAATAGAGCAGATAAAGTTCTACCAGGAAGTAATAGATAAAATTCTTACGATAACAGGTTACATTGAAAAAGGTGCACTGGCGCTTATAACAGTGCTTATTATAGTTTCGATAATAGTTGTGTCGAACACAATAAAGCTCACCGTACATGCAAGAGAAAAGGAAATTCAGATAATGAAGTACGTGGGAGCAACAAACTGGTTTGTAAGAGGGCCGTTTCTTGTTGAAGGTATTATTATAGGATTTATCGCGTCGGTGATTGCTGCGGCAATAGTCGGATTCGCATACTATAAGTTTGTCGATATCTTCGCAGCCAAATTCCTTATACTTTTCAGCAGCGGAATGGTACCTTATGAATTTATAATAAATAATATCGTTATAATTTTTGTGGCTTTAGGCGTATGCATAGGGTCTCTCGGAAGTATTCTTTCCATGAGAAGATTCCTTCATGCATAGAAAGGAGATACAGCAGGTATGAAGAAAAAATTTACTATAGCCCTGGTGCTCGTGCTTATTCTGTCTCTGGTTGCAGGAACCGTGAGCTCTTATGCACTGTCGAACCAGCAGAAGCTGAATTCGGTAAATAAACAGCTTACAGATGCAAAATCCAAACTTAATTCCTCAAAAAAGGAAGCGAGTGCCCTTACTACAAAGATAAACTCTCTGGATTATCAGATTAATACAACTCAGAGCAGCATAGTACAGACTGAGGCTGAGATTCAGCAGACTCTTGCGGACATCGACGCGAAGAAGAAAGAACTTGATATAAAAAGCGCGGAAATCGTAAAACAGAACGACGACCTGAATTCCCGTCTCAGAGCAATGTACATGAACGGAGAAGTCGGATATCTGGAGGTTCTTCTGGGTTCCGGAACTTTCAGCGAACTGATGTCAAATATCGATATGATTACACGTATATATGAGCAGGACGAAGCGTTCATGGATCAGCTTCAGACTCAGTACGATGCGATAGCACAGACAAAGAGAGAACTGGAAACTCTCAACATTGAACTTGAAAACAAGCAGTCACAGCTTGAAGCACAGAAGGCTTCCCTGCAGAGCGACAAGACTGAGGCGGAAGCTCTCAGGGCTGATGTTCAGGAGGATATAGCTGCACAGAATGCTTTGATAGATGATTTGAATGCGGCAGCCGAACAGATAACTGCACTGATTCAGGAGGAACAGCGAAAAGCGGCAGCAGCTGCTCAGCAGAATTCCTCATCAAGTTCTTCGAACGGCGGAACTGTATCAGGCAGCACCGGCACTTCTTTTGTGGGAGGCGCTTTCTGTCTGCCGGCACCGTCCTATACAAGGATATCTTCATATTACGGATATAGAATACATCCTATTACAGGGACAAAGAAAATGCATACTGGTATCGACTTCGCGGCTCCGTCAGGAAGCAAATGCGTTGCCGCAAACAGCGGTACAGTAATATATTCGGGATGGTACAGCGGATACGGAAATACCGTAATCATAGACCATGGAGGCGGAATTTCATCGCTTTATGCACATAACAGCGCACTTCTGGTATCAAAGGGACAGAAGGTATCAAAGGGTCAGCAGATAGCTAAAATCGGTTCCACAGGAAATTCAACAGGACCCCACTGTCATTTTGAAGTAAGAGTGAACGGAAGACATACTAACCCGATGTCTTACCTTGGTGGTTGATAATAATGAGAAAATGGATTTTAAAAAACCAGGATGAATCCCCTCATA
>JAUNCY010000072.1 GCA_030526325.1 Bacillota bacterium | reverse complement strand
TTTAGGTTAGCACACATTATACTCTAATATATGTATTATCAAACAAATATCATATTGAAGCCTGCGTTTTTTACAAAACACAAATTTGTTTGATATTACCATAATAGAATAACAAAATGAGGATATTCCAAGAGAATACCCGAATTTATATTATTAAAGTAATAGTACGTGGTAACTATATTATACCACTATTGGATTTTTAAATCAATATATCTTTTCAAATTTCGTCAAATGTGATATAATATTTCTTTAAGGTGTGCGTTATGGAAGATAAACAATACAAGAAATTTTATAGAAAAGCCGACAAACATTTGAACGGCAAAATTAAGGCGGAACACGGCAAACGGAAAACCATAAAATGAAACCGTATTTTGTTTTGCAATATTTACTTAAAAATTCAGACGAGAATCACACAAAATCGGCGTATGATATTATGGGGTATCTGGAAGAGAACGGAATTGTTGCGGAACGCCGCTCCGTCTACCGAGATATTGAGTAGATTAACAAGGCAAATTTGATAATTCAAGAAGATTATACAGTTGATGAGGCGGAAGAGAAACTTTTCGAGGATGAGTATGACGAAGAAAAACTAATTGTCTATGACAAGAGTAAAAAAGGCTTTTATGTCAAACAACGGCATTTTGACATGAATGATATTCGACTTCTGGCAGAGTGCATCTATTCTTCAAAATTCATTGCCGAGGGGCAGGCAAAACGCCTTGTTGATGTTGTATGTGATTTTGTGAGTGAACACCAAGCCGAGAAAATCAGACACAACGCATTTTGACCGACAGAGTGAAGACAAATAACAAAGGCGTATTGAATAACATTGCAACAATCAACGAGGCAATGAGTACCAAAATAGACGGTGAACCGCATACGCCAGAAAAGATAAGTTTTAAATACTTGAAATATTCCATTGACGACATTAACAACCAAGTGGAACGCCGTAAGGGTGCAAGATACACCGTCAGTCCGTTTCAACTTCTTATCAATGACGGCAATTATTATCTTCTTGCATTTGATGATGAAAAGGGCGAAATGCGTACATACAGAGTTGACCGCATGAAAGATGTACGATACACAAACATTCCAAGAGAGGGCGAGGAAGTTTTCAAGGAGATTGATTTGAAATCCTACACACAAAGAGTATTTTCAATGTACGGCGGAGAAGAAAAAAGAATTACATTAAAATTCATAACCCCGCTATTGGATGCGGTTGTTGACCGCTTCGGCACAAAAGATATTCATTATTCCAAGAGTGACGAAAGACATTTTACAATTACGGCAAAAGTGGAAATAAGTAATCAGTTTTTCGGTTGGCTTTTGGGATTTGGTAAAAAAGTTCAGATTGTTTCACCGCCAGAAGTAAGAGAAGAATTTGCCGTTTATCTTGATAAGATGAGAGAAATGTATTAAAGAAGTATAAAAGATGTTAGTTAGTTGAATGTATGTAGTATAAAACTTGTATGTTTTTTGATTCAAAATAGGCTTTGACAAATCAATCACATAATTGATGTGACCGACAAAAAAGTAATACATACAACAAAGCCTTATTTAATCAAGGTTTCCGCATTACTGCACCACCCAATCAAGACTAGGTCGTGGGCTTGATATGTTGAAATGATGGGCCTCATCGGCATGGGCAACAACCCTATGGTCGGAGCTACCGTTGCCGTTGCTGTTGAAGAAGCAGTTAAATAGCATATATTACTGAATGTCATGTTTACAAACAGAGTTAAATAGGGGCTGTCGCATTTATGCGACAGCCCCTTTATTGCATTGTACTCAACGTTTACTGTGCTGTACTTTTTAGAACTTGTTCTCCGCCTCAAATCTTTTGATTTTCTTGGAACTGTTCTTTACAAATTCATCTTTCTTAATCTTTATCTGCTTAATCTGTTTGAACAGAGGATTTTCCGCATTTATTTTGTCAACTTCTTCCCAGAGGTACTTGATGAGTTTTTCGTCATCCGGAACTTCCCCGTATTTTTCAGCCACTGCCTCATCATCCAGCTTGATATATGCGGCTATGACTATATCGTCCCCTACTGCGCCGTCTTTTCCGAAAACTACGGACTCCTGAACGATGTCAATATTGCTGAGATAGTATTCAAGCTCCTCAGGGAATACATTCTTGCCGTTCTTTGTGATAATGACATTCTTCTTTCTTCCGGTAATATACGCATATCCCTTGTCATCGATATATCCCAGATCTCCCGTGTAGAATACTCCGTCCTTTATAACCTCCGCAGTCAGGTCCGGACGATTGTAATATCCCAGCATGATATTCGCACCCTTTATGCAGATCTCGCCTATGCCGTTTTCATCAGGATTGCTTATGCTCAGTTCACAGTTCGGGAATGCTCTGCCTATGGAAGAACTGTTCGGCGCCGTATCCGGATTGAGAGCACCCATTGGAGCAGCCTCCGTAAGACCGTAACCCTGAACGGCATTTATTCCGAAATCTCTGAAACAGTCCAGAACCTCCGGATTTATGGCAGCGCCGCCGGAAATTATCATATCCATTCTCCCGCCGAAAACAGAGGTTATATCCTTGAACAGAATTTTGCTCAGATCGATTCCAATCTTTTTGGTGATTCTGTTTACTTTTATCGCCTTTCTGAGAGTTCCCTCCTTGCCCTTCTTTCTGACGGTTGTCCAGATTTTCTTGTAGAGCATCTCAAAAATTGCAGGCACTCCCAGGAAGAATGTAGGTCTGATTTCCGACAGATTGTTTACAATATGCTTAAGTCCCTCGCAATGGGCTATTGAAGCGCCTTTATAAAGCGGCATCAGGAAACCGCAGGTGCATTCATAGGTATGATGCAGCGGGAGCACCGAGAAGAAAATATCATCCGGAGTAACCTCCAGCACGGTAGGCGCTATCATCAGATCCTCGGCTATGTTTCTGTGAGAAAGCATTACTCCCTTTGAAATTCCAGTCGTTCCGGAAGTAAACAGAAGTATCTGCATTACGTTTCCGTCAATCTCCGCTTCTGTAAAAGATGTGTCTCCCTGAGCCAGAAGCTCTCTTCCCTTTTCCAGCACTGCCGGAAATGCTCTGACATCGGCATCGTCTTCATCCGCATCCATATTGATAAGAAGCTCCAGTTTTGTATCCCCGGACTTCATCATTTCCACAAAGTCTTTTCTGTGCTTCCCTGCCATAAGAACGCAGGTGGTATCGGATTCAATAACAAGCTGTTTCAGTTCGGAAGCAGAAAGCTCCTTATCCAGAGGAACAACAACACCTGTTCCGCATACGGCAGCCAGATATGAAACAGCCCATCTGTAGCTGTTTGCCCCGATAACGGCAATTCTTCGACCCTTCTGACCGAGAGCTATAAGCGCGGTTCCCAGGCTGTTAACGTCATTTAAAACTTCTTTGTATGTGATTGGCTCAAAAGGCTTTTTCTTCTCTTTTCTTACCCAGAATGCGGGTCTGTCGGCAAATTCCTCGCAGGAGGTTTCCAGCATATGTTTTATATCCGTTATCGGTCTCGAATTCCTGTATTTTACAGAAGGATCCTTGCTGTTCTTTATAGTTTCAACGGTTTTCAGGGCTTCCGCCATTTCCTTTTCTTTCATTTCAATATATTCTTTTCTTTTCATTTAATATTTCCTCTTTATCTATTTTTGACTCTATTATATATTACCTGCACATCGAAAGATGTCAACTCATTTATTCCTGTTTTTATATTATCAAAACGACGGAAAACATCAACATTTTTCTTAAATTTTCTTTATATTTTCTTTATGCTGTTCGTTGCCCCATTCCGGGGTATATAGTAAAATCTATCTGTAAATCTAAAGAAATGAAAGGGAGACATCTATATGAACAAAAGCTTAAAGAAAATATTTTTACCTTTACTGATACTTACCGTATCTATTGCTCTTCTTGCAGCCTGTTCCGGGGGCAGCGGAGATGCGGAAGACGTCATAGAAAAAGAAGTTACAGGAACAGTCACACTAAGGGTTTCGGGATACGAGGATATGGCAAATCTCGATGCAGCCGAAATAAATCTTACAGAGGGCATGACCGCCCTTGACGCACTGTACACAACAGATTTTGTAATTGTCGCCTCTGACGGCTTTGTCACCTCTGTAGACGGCCTTAAGAACGGAACAGACGGCTATCCTTACAGCGGATGGACATATCTGGTGAACGGGAAATTCGCCGAAGTGGGAGCTTCAGAATACGTTTTGAAGGACGGCGATACAGTGGAATGGAAATATTCCCTCACATTTGAATAATCTTTATAATCAGAATATCAACAGTATTCAAAAGGAGTATACTAATCAGCCCGATTCAGGCCGATGGTATACTCCTGTTTTTTATCTGTGAAGCTTTCTGAAAAGCTTTTCTCCGGACAGACTTACAAACGAGAATACTCCTGTCAGTACTATGAAGATTTCAAGTCTTCCGAGAATCATGCCTATCATCTCAACAACAAGGGCAGCTGCCGGCATATGAGTTCCCGTGATTCCCGTGGAAAGCCCTGATGTGCTGAAAGCGGCAGCGAATTCAAACAAGCCCTCTTCCAGCCCGCAGCCCGCGCTGAGACACAGAAGCAGACTTCCTGCTATGTATACTATAAAATATGTTATGGCAAATCCGGTAACATCAGACATAAGAGAGGCATCTACAAGAGTTTTGCCTTGAATCTTCGTATAATACATAGCTTCCACCTGTCTTCGGCTGTAAATTCTTCTCCTGAGATTCGCCAGACCCATTTTAATAAGAATATGCGTTCTTATAAGTTTAAGTCCCCCTGCCGTCGAGCCCATTCCTCCGCCTACAAGCATTGCAATGATAATTATTCCGAAAGCAAAAGGCGAATACGTATCGATACTCAGCGTGGAATATCCTGTGGTAGAAAGTGCCGAAAGAGTGTTCAGAGCGGCTGCTCTGATGCTTTCAAATACGCCCATTCCGTTTTCAAAATACAGAGATGCAGCTATCAGCAGTATTGCCGTTCCAAGAAACACACCCATAAACCTTATCTCACTCAGCCTGATTACCTGCCTGAATTTGCCCTTTACACACAGCATCAGAACACCGAAATTAGTTATGCCTATAAGCATGAGGAATATGGTTACCAGTTCTATGCCAAAACTCCCGTATTCTCCTATACTGCCTGCTCTCGTTGAAAAACCTGCCGTAGATAAAGCACTCATTGTGTGCAGAATCCCTTCAAAGACCTTCATTCCCGCAATTCTGTACAAAACGGTACCAAGCACA